>JAITBL010000048.1 GCA_031283575.1 Treponema sp.
CCCGCCGCAGAGCAGCGGGGTATCGTCGATCTGCAAGGTATGGATATTATGCGTGTCCATACCCCCAGCAAACAAATCGTTACCGGGTTCAAATCGCCCCAGAGGGGCGGGGTATGGACACGCTTGCGAATCAAAAAAAAGCGCTTTTTCCTGTTGACAATACATCATTGCATTAGTATAATATTGCAATGATGTATCATGGTTCTGCCCATGCAGAGCAAGAAAATTACCTTCGCCTCAAAGACGGGTTTGAAAAACTTGACGAAATTAGTCGGGAATTTTTGAACGAATATGTGGATTTGGTGGCGGAACACTTTGTTGCCCAAAGTAAAGGAGAAAACAATGGCAAACAAAAAATGGTGGATGGGAATACCGGTAATGGCGCTGGTATTCGGAATGACGCTTGTTGGGTGTTCCAGTGATCCCGACACTGATACCAGAGTCCCAAGCAGCTTCCAGAGCGGCAGCGGCGGCGACACGACTATTTTACTTCGTCAAGGCATAAACTTTGATCAGGCTTTTCGTGAAGTCGCCTTTGTCCTTAACCGGCACGGCTTTGATTCGGAGATGATACAGCCGGAGGTTGGTTATATACGAACCCGCTGGATTAATACGTGGAATGATCGAAACATCGCCTCCGACTGGTACAGGGTGCGCATTGTTTGTAACTTCAATCCAAGCCGGACCCAGTTAATCGTAAACGCCGAGGCGGAATATCTGGATGACGGCGTCTGGAGAAAGGGTTATGACACAAGGGCCGTCGAGACCTTGCGCAACGACCTTAACATGACCGTTGGTAATTAAGGCGCCCCGAAAAAAGCCGTCCTTTCGGACGGCTTTTTATACCATAAATCGCACGCGAATGTCCGTGAACTACAAAAACTTGAGCCCTTTGGCAAGGGCGTCGATAACGGTTTTCCTGGCGTTTTTGTTGTCGGGCCAGTAATCGACGGTGATGTTGAGGAAGTAGTTGTTCTTTACCGGCGTGGTCAGGGTCATGACCTTGAAGTTATCCCCGCCGCGGTCAACCAGATAATCCCGCAGTTCAAATTCCCTTCCGGCGAGGGCAAGCTTTTCGGAAGCTTCGAGTCTGTATTCGGTGTCTTCCTCGCTTTCCAGCCAATACGCCTGGTAGTATTCCATATAGGCGGCAATGTCGCGGAAAGCGGCAAATGACTGGGCGGACACATCAAAACCCAGATGATTATCGGCAGTGGAATGCCGCAGATTCGCGAATTCAAGCATCCAGACTGTCGCGTATTCGCCGTAGGAATTTTCGTCGTAGTACAGATCCATCACCGATTCGCCGGTAATGTCTCCCGCTTCTTCGCTGACGTTTTCGGCGGTAATGGCATAGGTCCACCAGTTTTTGGGGATCGTATAGGAAACGCCCAGGTAATCGTTATAGTACGTGGTATTCCTGCCCAGCTTGAGCGCGTTCGCCTCCCGCTCCGAAGCGTCCGAGCCCTCCGAATCCTCCGAGCCGCCCAAAAGGCCGCGTACTTCATCAACCGCTTTGTCGCAGCCGGCCATGCCAAGAAGCGCCATAACACCGAACAAAACACAGCCTCTGGTAAAAAATCGTTTCATCATTCCTTCCTTGTACTCCTCTGTTTCGGCGGCATTTTGCCTCCACTCAAACCAACGCAACGCTTAAGATAGCGCGCGGCTTGCCGCACGAAGGCTCATTGCCGCTAATTCGCCGTAATACGGATACGATACTATAACAGAATCAGCGGAATCTATCCACACCCCTGCGCGGACACGAGGGAAGAACGCAGCGTGAACAGAAAGGGCTTGCGGGGCGGCACAAATTCTGACCGTAGAGAACCAGCAGCGGGTTGATGGGACGCCAGAATTTGCGCGGCAGCAGCCGCCTGAGGATCATTTCGGTTTCTTCCGGCGTTTGCGAGACAAGCCAGCCGGTGCGGTTGCTGATCCGGTGTACGTGGGTATCGACGCAGATTCCGTCCTTGTGATAGGCCTCGATGATCACGAGATTGGCCGTCTTGCGGCCGACTCCCGGGAGGGTAAGAAGGGTGTCCAGATCGTCCGGCACAAGGCCGCCGTGATCCTTAAGGAGCAGGGCGGCGATTTTTTTAAGGCTGGCCGCCTTGGTGTTATAGAAGCCCGCGGGATAGATCAGCTTTTGAATTTCACTTTCGGTCAGGGCAAGCAGCTTTTTTGGGTCCGGCGCCTTTGCCAGCAGAGTCCGCGAGGCGGGAAGGGTAACTTCGTCTTTGGTACGCAGCGAGATGATCGTGGAAACTAGAATGGCCCAGGGATCGTTTTGGAACAGCTCGGCCACCGTGCTTACCGAAGGATCCTTGAGGCCCCCGCGCCATTTCTGAAGGGCCTTAAAGACGGCGTCCCAATCCGGCGTCAGTTTTCGATCAGGCATACCGCCTCCGCGGCGACGGCCGCTCCCTCGCCGACGGGGCCGAGTCCCTCTCCGGTTTTTGCCTTGACAAAAACCGCCGAAACGTCGGCGTCCAGCGCCAGCGCCAGGGCCGCGCGTATCGCTTCGCGGTAGGGAAAGACCATGGGCGCCTGCAGCTCGATAACGCAGTCAAGGTTCGCGACGCGCCAGCCTTCCCGCCTTACCGCCTCACGGCACTGCCGCAGCAGCGCCATGGAGTCGGCGTCCTTCCAGCGGCTGTCCGTGTCGGGGAAGAACGCGCCGATGTCGCCCAGAGCCGCCGCCCCCAGGAGGGCGTCGCAGACCGCGTGGGCAAGGACGTCGCCGTCGCTGTGGCCCGTTTCACCTTTCTCAGAAGGAATTAGCACGCCCGCCAGAAGAAGCGCGCGGCCGGATTCCAGCGCATGCAGATCCTTTCCCAGTCCCACGCGGATCAATCAGGCGCCGCCGTTTTTGCCCACGGCAACCGACACGCCGTTTTCGCCCACAGCAACCGATACGCCGTTTTCACCCACCGCGTTTTCGCCGCCCTTTACCAAAATCGCCAGATCTTCGGGAAAGGTGATCTTGCGGTTCACCTGGGAACCGGGGACCACGAAGACCGGACCCACAAATTCACCCCATACCTCGGCGTCGTCGGTGTAGACCATGCCGTCAAGTTTTTCCCGTTCCGCCGCCCTGTCGTGGGCTTTGAGGATCTGGGGAAACGCAAAACCCTGCGGCGTCTGGGCGCCCCCCACCATGACGCGGCGGAGGTGGCGCTGTATGATCCCCGATTTGTCGATTTCCTTGGGAGTATCGGTGAGGGGAAGCAGGGGAATAGCCGCATGGTGTTTGATTACCGCGTCAATGATCCGGTCTATCAGGGCCGGTTCCACCCAGGGCCGCGCGCCGTCGTGAATCAGCACGTAGTCGGGCTTGTGGTGGGCAAGCAGCGAAAGGGCGTGGTGAACCGAGGCCCTCCGCGTAGCGCCCCCCTGGACAAAGAAAAAACGCGGTTTTGACTTTGGTTTGAGCAGCCGCGCCGGAAGGCTGTCGCGGGCGGCGTATTCGCCCAATTCGGGATCGGCAGGCACGGTGATGATCACCGTTTCGACCCGCGAACAGGCGGCAAAGGACAGGGCGGTTTTTCCCAGTACGGTAAGGGGCTTTCCCTCGATGTCGGTGGTGTCGCCCACCAGACTGTACTCTTTTTTGACGCCGATACGGCTCGAAACACCCGCTGCGGTGATGACTGCTGCTATATGACTCATGGCGTTTATCTTGATTCCAGCCTGTTAAAGATCATCGTTTCTACTTCCTCTTTGGCTTTGCGAAGCGAGAAAGAAACTTCGTCCATGAGCAGTTTGAGGGCGGAATCGTATAACTTGCGTTCCAGAATGGGCAGTTCTTTGATCTTGCTGCGATGGTACAGTGAACGGACAATAGCGGCTATGTCGGTAACGCTCCCCTTTTTAAGAAGGTCAAGGTTCATCTGATAGCGGAGCTTCCAGTCCGACGGGATTGGCTCGAATTCCTCGCCGATAAGCTCCAGCGCCCGCAAAGCCTCGTCCCTGGGCACGATGGGCCTGATCCCGAGCTCCAGCGCCTTGTCCACCGGAACCATAATGGTCATGTCCGACACTTCCAGATAGATGCGGTAATAGGGAATTTTTTCGTTCTTGAATTCTTTTTTTTCGATAGACTGAATGATTCCAACCCCCTGGCTGGGGTAGACTACCCGCTGTTCGAGTTGAAAGCTCTTGGACTTGCTCATTAAGAATACTATATCACGAAACCGGCGAAAATAAAAGGGGGGTCATTCCAGCAGGGCTTTTGCCGTTGCTTCGCTGGTGATCAGCACGTTAAAAAAGCCCGCCCCGGCCGCGATACGGATGCCTTCTACCTTTTCCGGGCCCGAGGCCATAAGGCACACCAGGGGAATTTTCCGGAGCTGTTTCAGGGTAATCGCGACGGTCCTTTCGGCAATGTCGCCGGTAAGTTCCCTGCCGCGCCGGTTAAAAAAGCGCCCGCACATTTCCCCGATATATTCCCCGCGTTTCAGGAAATCAATTTCGTCCCTGTTTAAAAGGTCCGACTGCAGAAGAAGGGAGTCCCCGGTGTTCAGCGAACCTATGCCGACTATGGCAAGGTCTATTTTGTCAAACAGCGATAAAACCTGCGAAACCACGGGATTTTTTTTCATCGCGGCGACATCGTTTTTGTCGGCCAAAATCGCCGGGCTGTGTATAATATGGGAAACCGCCCCGATTTGTTTTGAAATGTTCCACACGACCATGTCCGAATGGATGTTGTAATTGACGGAATTGATTCCCCCCATAAGCGAGACAATCTCTATCGGGTAGTGGGCCTTTTCGGCAAATTCCGTCATCGAGGCGATGGAACGGCCCCCCGCCGTACCCAGAATGGTTTTTTCCTTTAATTTGCTGCCAAGCCATTCGGCGCAGAGTTTTCCCATGTTCTTTCGCAGCAGCCCGATGGAGGACTGCGAAGCCACCATAACCTCCTTGAGTTTTAACTTCGAGGCGACGGTTTTCGCCAGATCGAGAAGGCAGCTGTTTTTTGTTTCGGGACGGTGGATCGTTATTTCCACAATCCCCGATTCGCGGATTTCCCGGATCATCCGGCTTACGGTCGGGCAGGACACATTCAGCTGTTTCGCTATGGTTTTTTGACTGAGCCCCTGTTTAAAGTACATTTCCGCCACTTCTATCAGGACGGGCTCGCTGTAATTCATCAATCCTCCGGAACTTTTCTCAATAGAGCCTGTTTCAAAACCGTGCGCGTTAGCGTACAGTCAATTAGTTTTGGAACTTTTCTCAATAGTAACGGGCTTTCCGGTAAACGTCAATTATGAAATAAATTTCATGAAATAAATGAAAAAAACTGTTGACAAGCGCTTTGTTCGGGTTTACCATAGAAGAACTTTGGGGGAACAGGGGGAAACTATCGCTAACCGAAGCGTCATTTTTTTCGTGATTTTCGGCCTGCTGGCCCTGCAGATGCTGTTTGGTTATTTTCAGGTCAGGCAGTACCAGAAAGCGGTCCGCAAATGGCTGGGAAAGGGAGTCCTTGGCATTGGACAGCGGCGGGGCCTTTTGAAGCCCGGCGAAATCCTTATTCTGGTCTATGACCGGAATGAAGACCGTTCGCTGGCCGTTTCGAGCATGAGGGGTTTTACCGTTTTTGCCCGCTTCGAGGAAATCCCCGAACTGCGGGGACTGAGCCTCGCGGAGCTGCGCCGGCGCGGTATCGAGCTTGACGGCCGCGAGATGAGTTTTTACCGCCGCCGCCATCCCTACGATCCTGAACTGCTGACCAAAAAGAAAGGCGCCCTGATCCAGGCCGTCGAGGCGGTGGAACGTTATATACGGCGAAAGGCCGCCGAAGAAGCGGAAGCGGCGGACGACCGCGGGGAAGACAGAATGGAGTCGCTTGCCAAGGCGGTCGAAGCCGAAAAAAGCTGATTCCGGCATAAGGCCGTGAATTATATGCTCTGGAAACGCCAAAACAGGCGCCGTTAAGGAGAGGCAGAGAGCGGGCGGAACCGGAGGACAGAAATTTTTTATTTGGAGGATACTATGGATTCTTTTTTGAACGGACTTGCCAAAGGGGCCGAGTGGTTTATCAACCTCTTTAACCTTGGCGGTCAAAACTTTATGGGACTGGTCACCGGAATCGTTCCGACCCTGATCGTCTTAATCACCTTTGTCAACGCCCTTATTTCCATTATCGGTCAGGATCGGGTGGACGGCTTTGCCAGAGGGTGCAGCAAATTCTGGCTGCTTCGTTATACGGTACTGCCGGTACTTTCCATGTTTATACTTTGTAACCCCATGGCCTATACCTTTGGGCGCTTTCTCGAAGAAAAATATAAACCGGCTTTCTACGACGCGGCGGTTTCATTCTGTCATCCCATTACGGGGCTCTTTCCCCACGCGAATCCCGGCGAACTTTTTGTATACCTGGGAATCGCCAACGGCGTTACCGCGCTGGGATACGCGCTGGCGCCTCTGGCGCTCCGCTATTTTCTTGTCGGCGTGATTGTTATTCTTATCCGTGGTCTTGTTACCGAAAGAATCACCGTTCTGTTTATGCGCAAGAAGGGGGCCTGAGATGGCGTACAAGGCAGTAAAGATTTCCGCCGGCCGCGGCGGGTGGGGCGGACCCCTGGTGATTCAGCCGACAGCCGAAAAGAACATGATCGTATCGGTTACCGGCGGCGGCATTGACGAAATAACGCGGAAGATCGCCGAAATGACCGGCGCGGAAGCCGCCGACGGTTTTACCAAAGGCGTCGCGGAAAACAAAATTGCCGTGGTAGTTATTGACTGCGGCGGCACGGCCCGCTGCGGGGTCTACCCCAAAAAACGTATCCCCACGGTCAATCTGATGGCGACGGGGCCTTCGGGTCCCCTGGCAAAATTTATCACCGAGGACATTTATGTTTCCGGCGTCAAGGCGGGGGATCTGAGCTTTGCCGACGGCAGCGAAGCGGTTACGGTTGCGGGAACAGGAGGAAGCGAAGTGAGTTCAGACAATTCCGCCGACAGCGGCGGCGCGGGACAGGGTATTTTTGTCCGTATCGGCAAAGGCGTAGGCGTTTTTGTCGGGAAATTTTTCCAGGCCGGACGCGATACCATCGATATGGTGATCAGGCATATCCTGCCCTTTATGGCTTTTATTTCGGTTATCATCGGTATCATTAACGGAACCGGTCTTGGCGCCATCATCTCCAAGGGCGTGGCGCCGCTGGCGGGATCGCTGCCTGGCATGCTGGTACTGTCGATCATCTGCGCTATTCCCTTTGTCTCTCCGGTCATCGGGCCGGGCGCCGTTATCGCCCAGGTCGTCGGGGTACTGGTAGGCGAGCAGATCGCCAGCGGGGCGATTAAGCCCTCGATGGCGCTTCCCGCGCTTTTTGCGATTGACGCCCAGGTCGGCGGCGACTTTGTGCCGGTAGGCCTTGCCCTTGGCGAAGCGGAGCCCGAAACCGTTACCGCGGGCGTTCCGGCCGTTCTCTTCTCCCGTTTGATTACGGGGCCGATTGCGGTCGTCATTGCCTGGGCTTTCAGCCTTGGTCTTTATTAAGATACGGCGATGAGTTACCGGACCGTAATTACCGGCCTGGGTGAAACATACGCCGAGATCTTTGAGCAGGGTATGGTGGTGGTGTTTAACGATAACGCCCCGGGAGAACTGGCGGAGTTGTCGGCCCTCCATACCCCCGCAAAACTTGAGCGGGATGTTAAACCCGGAGACGAGGTTGTATTGGGAGACAAACGGTATACCGTAACGGCGGTGGGCGCCGAGGCAAATTATACTCTGGGAAAAATGGGCCACTGCACCTTTGTGTTCACCGGAACGGCAAAGGCGGAACTTGACGGTCATATCGTACTGAAAGGAGACGGATTGCCCAATCTTAAAAAAGGTTCTCTTTTCGAGGTTATTTTTAAGTAGGAAGGTTTTAAATGGTAGGAATGAATTACAAGCTCGCCGAACTGGAAGCGAAAGGGACTCCGATCCGCGCCGGTATTGTCGGCGCGGGCCAGATGGGCCGGGGGATGGTCAGCCAGATCATCAGTATGAAGGGAATGCGTCCCGCGGTCGTCGTGGACGTGGTCCTGGACAACGCAAAGAACGCCTATAAGGAAGCGGGACTCTCCGAAGGCAAAGATTTCGCCCAGGCAGAAACCGTGGAAGAAGGCAACAAGCTTTTGGATTCGGGGAAATTTGTGGTAACCGCCAACAACGAGATTGCCACCAAATGCCGCGGGATCGACTGCGCGGTAGACGCTACCGGCGTTCCCGAAGTGGGCGCCAAGGTTGCCGTCGACGCCATTAACGCGGGAAAGCACATTGTCATGCTCAATGTCGAGACCGATGTCTGCATCGGCCACATACTCTACAAGCTGGCGAATAACGCCGGCGTCATTTACTCGGGCAGCGCCGGGGATGAACCCGGAGCGGTGATGGAACTCTACGATTTTGCCGACGCGCTGGGATTTGACGTAAGGGTTATCGGCAAGGGTAAAAACAATGTGATCGATTATGACTGCACTCCCGAAACCGTGGCCGAAGAAGCCAAACGCAGGGGCGCCAGCGCCAAGATGATCTGCGCCTTTAAAGACGGCACCAAAACCATGGTCGAAATGACCGCCATGGCAAACGCGACGGGTTTTTTACCCGACGTTATGGGCGCCCACGGAGCCGCGGGAAGCGTCAAGGAACTGCCCGATCTGCTTTCGCTCAAAAGCGAGGGCCGCGGCGGCATTCTTTCCAGTTACCGCACCGTGGAGTACATTAACGGCGTCGCCCCCGGCGTGTTTATCATCATCGCGTCAAAGCTTCCCGACATTAATCATGAGCTTGCCTATCTCTCCATGGGGAACGGACCCAACTATGTGCTCTACCGTCCCTACCATTTAACCAGCCTCGAAACGCCCCTGACGGTGGCCAAGGCCTGCATCGATCATGTGCCCAGCATTGTGCCCAGGGCGGGCCTGGTCGCCGAAACCTGCGCCGTAGCCAAGCGCGATTTGGCGGCCGGCGAACACCTTGACGGAATAGGCGGTTTTACGATCCGCGGTACTTTTATCTCCGCCAAAGACGCCAGGGCCGCCGGCGCGCTGCCCATGGGCCTCGTGAACAAAAACACCGTGATGATAAAGGATGTCAAAAAGGGTAAACTGCTAAGTTATTCCGATGTCCGGCTTGATGAAAACGCCCTGATGGTGCAGCTTCGCAAAGTGCAGGATGCGCTCTTTGTGTAGACGCTTTTCCGCGCGCTGATCGTTTCATGCGATGAAACGATCAGCGGATTCCGCGGAACGCTCCGCGTTTTAGAGGAGGAATCATGGTTTGGCAGGGGATCCCTGTATCGAGGGGCATCGCGCTCGGTCCCGCGTTTGTCTACACGGCTTTTACGCCCGTAATGGGGGAACGCTATCTCGAAAACAGCGTTACGCTGGAAAAAGACACGGCCGAAGAACTCAGCCGTTTTAACGCCGCGGTGCGCGTCGCCGCCGATGAGCTCACGGCGCTGCAGCAAAAGATGGCCGGCGAAGATCCCGGCAAGGCGGGAATTTTTGAGGCGCACGAAGACATCCTTACCGATGTGGCAATCATGGATGAAATTATCGCGTTGATCGGCGAAGAGCGTTACGCCGGCGAATACGCCGTTGAAACGGTGTTCGAAAAATTCGCCAAAATATTTGAAGAAATGGATGACGACATCATGAAGGAACGCTGCGCCGATTTTCGCGATGTCAAAAACCGCGTTCTGCGTATTTTTACCGGCGCCGAATCCAGCCAGCTTTCAGAAATGAGCGAGCCTTCGGTGATTTTTGCCCATGACTTGCTGCCGTCGGACACGGCGGCGCTCAACCGTAAAATGGCGCTGGCCATTGTCGCCGAGATCGGCGGCAATACTTCGCACTCGGCAATACTGGCCCGCGGTTACGAAATCCCCGCGATTCTGGGGGTGAACAGGGTGCTGTCCGCCGTCAAAAACGGGACGCCGGTTATTGTTGACGCGCTGGAAGGCCTCGTGATCATCGATCCCCCGGCGGCGGAAAGCGCGGAATACGAAGCGAAACTCGCGGCCTTTAAACAGACGGAAGCCGCCGTCAAAAAATACCGGCGCGTTGAAAGCCGCATGGAAGACGGCGGCCGCGTCGGGGTATGCCTTAATATAGGCTCGGTCAGCGAGGAGGAATTGGAGGGCGCCGCCTTTACCGACGGAGTAGGGCTCTTTCGCAGTGAATTTCTTTTTATGTCCGGCAAAGATTTGCCCGGCGAAAACGAACAGTACCAAACCTACCGTAAGGCGGCGGAAACCTGGGGCAGCCGCGAGGTGATTCTGCGATCCCTCGACATTGGGGGCGACAAAACCTTCGAGAGCCTCAATCTTCCCGCCGAGGACAATCCCTTTTTGGGCTGCCGCGCCCTGCGGCTCTGTTTTCAAAGAACCGATGTATTCAAAACCCAGCTTCGCGCGGCGCTGCGCGCGAGCGTTCACGGCCGCCTGGCCCTGATGTTCCCCATGGTGGGAAGCATCGAGGATCTGCACAAGGCGAAATATTATCTGGAGGAATGCCGTGAGGAACTGGACTACGAAAAAATTCCCTACAATAAAAATATGCCCGTGGGGATCATGATTGAAATTCCCGCCATCGCGCTTATGGCTGAACTTGTCGTTAAGGAAGCTGACTTTGCCAGTATAGGCACTAATGATCTGTGCCAGTACCTTATGGCGGTCGACCGGCTTAATCCCAATGTCGCCTCCTATTATCAGAGTTATCATCCCGCCATGTTCAAGCTGATAAGATATGTTGCAGGGATCTTTGAAAGGGAAGGCAAACCCTTAAGCATTTGCGGCGAGATGGGAGGCGATCCCATGGCCGTGATGGCCTTTATCGGCATGGGTATTAAAAAATTCAGCATGGCCGCTTCCAATGTGGCGCCGGTCAAGCGTATGATTACCCGCCTTTGCATGAACAAGGCGCGGGAAATTTCCGGCGGCCTTGAAAAGCTCGGCACGGCGCCCGAAATCGAAGATTACCTCAAGAAGCAGTTTGAATCGTTATTCGCGGAGGAGACAGAACATGTATTCCAAACGAACTGAGATCATCAATAAGTCAGGACTCCACGCGAGGCCCGGCTCGGCTTTTGTGCGGGAGGCAAAAAAGTTTGCCTGCGACATTACCCTTACCAAACTCGACGAAGGCGGCAGTCCGGTAAAAAGCTGTTCGGCAAAATCCATCGCCCTGATCATGGCGATGATGATCCCCAAGGGAACCAGAGTCGAATTAAGCGCGGAAGGCGAGGACGCGGTAAACGCGGTTGATACCCTCGTGGCGCTTATCGATTCGGGGCTCAATGATATTTAATCTTCTCCCAGCTCGATTTTCGGTTCAAGCTGCGTGAGCGCTCGGTGTACCAAGCCGTCGAGAAAATCTGGGAGAATGTCGTCCGCCAGGACGATGTCCGGCAGAAATTCACGGGGAATGGATTCTACCAGCTGTTTTTTAAGGCTTTCGGCCGAGATTTCGGGAAGCCAGTTGCAGTAAACGACAAGGCAATCGGGGTTAAGATAGACGATGAGGGGCACGGCCATGTCGCCGATGAGTTTTTCCACATCAACCTTGCTGTAGTCGATTTCGGCGTTTGCGCCGGAAAAGTGCCGCCATTTAACGGGCGTTTCGAGAAAGATCACTTCGCCCGCGGCGTTATCCCTGCCGCGGTAGATGCGGCCGTCGATGCAGATTCCCGCGGCGGGGTGGTGGGTGCGGGCCAGATAGATCCCCGTTACGCATTGGCCTTCGCCAAAGGCTCTGGTATGATAAAAGCCGCTCACCGCCGCTTTGATGTCATTTTCCAGAATACTGGGCAGCCGGTATTTATCCATAAAATGATCGCGAAAACGCCATTCAAGCTGGGGAAAATTGATGGACAGAAGCGGCCCCTTTCCCCGAACCTCGAAACCCGCCATGCCGAAAGCAAGCATGCTTATCGCGGGGTATTTTGCGCGGTAACTTTCCACGATACCGTCGAAAAACTCCAGGGTGTCGGGCTGCGCGTTAATTTCCCGTCTGTCCAGAAATTCGCCGTAGAGATCGCTTACCGCCGCGCAGACCTTGTTTTTTTCGAGCACGCAGATCGCCAGTACCAGACGGTGACGCGCGTTAAACCGGTAGCAAAGCGCTCCGCCGGCCGGCTCTTCCAGTAACTCCCCTGTGGAGCAGAGCTCGGCGGTCAGTTCCTCAAAAAACGGCCCCTCGATGCCGGTAATACGCGAAAGTTCTTCCTTTGACGCGGCGCGCAGATGCTTCGACACGCTGCGCAGGCTGTTACGGTTAAGTTCCCTTACCAGCTGATTATTTGTTTCATGTTCAGCCATTTATTCGCTCCTGTAAAAGGTCTTTTGCCCTCAATACAATCCCCTGAGTCTGCTTAAAAAAAGCAGTTCGTCCGCTTCCCCCGCCGTTTTAAGCTGTTCAAAATCTTCCGGCCTTTCGGTGGCGGCCCCCGAAAGGATCAGCTTTGTTTTGGTACGTTGGTACCACAGATAATGCATTTCCAGAATCGCGGTTATTTTTCGCTTTTCAAGCTGGCGTTCCAGAAAAACGGCCAGGGCAAGGTGGTTCTCGTCGCCGGTTTTCCAGTAAAAAGCGGCTTCGGCAATAAAAATAACAAGACGGGTAAAACCTTCGGCAAGGCTGTCGTCATTACGGAATCCGTCAAAGAGAAGGCGGTACTTGGCGACGGAAAGATCGTAGCCGGCCGTGCGAAGCTGTTTGCGCAGTTCTACCAGATGACGAAACACCTCGTTGATGACGCTGACGTTATCCGGCGATTTTTGCAGCATTCCGCGAAGAACGGCAAGCGGGGCTTCGAAGTTTTTTCGCGCGGCGGTCCTCTGGAGGAACAGGGCGGTTTCGTTGAGGAGCCGCCAAACTTCGGTGATCTTTCCCGAAAGCGTCAGACCGTGCAGGCCGGAAAACAGATACATCGTAATGCCTGCCAAAAGAATATGATGTGTGATAACAAGAGTATACCCCCGCGGCAAAAACAAAGGCCCCGCAGGTGCGGGGCCTTTTTCTGCCTGGTAGGGCGTGGAAATAGCTTAGGTGACAATCTCCAGGAAGCTGGGGATCATTTCGCCCGAGAAATAGAAGAGGCCGCGGCCAAGCTGATCGGCGTCCCAAACTCTCTGCGGGCTGTCCGGATACGCGAAGTAACCGCCGCAGTAGGTCTCGATGCGGTTGCCCGAGGGTTCCCAGAAGTAAATGGTAAGGCCGCGGGTAATGGCGTGGCGGGTAGGTCCGATGTCCAGTTTGAGGTGGTTGACCGCGATAAGGTCCGCCGCGTTGAGGATGTCTTCCCAGGTCTGGAGATAGAATCCCACGTGGTGGATCGTGTTCGGCTTGGGATACTCGACAAAGGCCAGATCGTGGGGCTTGTTGTTGCCGGTGATCCAGGTCGCCAGACGCTTGCCGTCGGGGGTGTTGCAGATTTCGGGTACATACATACCGAATACTTCCTGCATAAAACGTTCGGCTTCTTCAATGCCCGGTCCGTAAAGGAGGAAGTGGTCAAGGCGTACCGCCCTCATGCCGCGGGGAGGCTCGTTCCAGATGTCCGGATTGCGGATCTGGGGATGCTTCTGGGCCATTTCGACATCCGCGTAGATGTGGAATTCATGGCCCGTACACAGGGTGAATTTATACTGCTTGCCAAAACCGGGCTGTTCACTGTTGGGCGCGACCTCGGTTACCTTGATCGGAGCTTTTCCCTTGAAAGCTTCGACTTTGCCCTTGATATCCTCAAGAGCCTTGGCGTCTATTACCTTGAAGCCCACATAATCAAGGCCTGCGGTTTTGTCCTGGCGCAGTACGACGCTGTGGTGATCGAATTCGTCATACGTCTTGAGCATGACGCGTCCATCACTGGTTTTGCCAACTTCATCCAAGCCAAGAATGTTCTTGTAGAAGTCGAGGGTTTTGTCTAGATCCAGAACTTTAAGCTGGATAAGACCCGGGCGAATGGTTCCATGGAAAGCCATAGTGTACCTCCAAAAAATGTTATTAAACCCTGGCGACTACAAGGTCGCCGCGGGGTTGAATACAACAGACAAGGATGATGCCGTCGGCTCTGTCCGCTTCGCTTACATGAGACGCGCTCATGGGCTTAAACGCTTCGTAACGGCCCTTTACAATTTTCATCCTGCAGACGCCGCAGCCCCCGCCGCAGCATCCGTGCCTAATCGGCCCCTGGGCGTGAATCATCGCCTTAAGGACCGCCTGATCATCGCGGCAGGGAAACTGTTTTCCCGTCTCATATACGGTAATGGTATATTCCGCCATCGCGTTACTTCTTCTGCGAAAGCTCATAGGCCACATCGACGATCATGTCTTCCTGGCCGCCCACCATACGCCGCCTGCCCAGTTCCACCAGAATATCGCGGGGCGTCAGGCCGAATTTTTCGGCCGCGCGCCTTGTGTGAAGAAGGAAGCTTGAATACACGCCGGCGTAACCGAGCATAAGCGAATCGGTACGGATCACCTGGGGCCGGTGCATAATCGGCTCCACAATTTCTTCGGCCACGTCCATAAGATCGTAAATGTTGGCCCCCGTGTTGTAGCCAAGCCGCTGCAGCGCCGCGGCGAGCACTTCGATCTGGGAATTCCCCGCGCCGGCGCCAAGGCCGCGGCAGGTTGCGTCAATATAATCCGCTCCCGTTTCTACCGCCGCCAGGGAATTGGCAACGGCCATTCCCAGATTATTGTGCGCGTGAAAACCCACCGGAATACCGATCGCGTTTTTTAGGGCGCTTACGCGGGCCTTGACGTCGTCGGGAACCATGTAACCGGCGGAATCGGCCAAATTAATGTAATCCGCTCCGGCGTCCACAAAGATCTTTGCCTGTTCGACAATCTTTTCAGGCTCCGCCATGTGGGTCATCATCAGAAAACCCACGGTAAACATACCGGCGCTCTTGGCCCACTGAATGTGCTGAATGGCGATGTCCGCCTCGGTAACATGGGTGGCGACGCGCACCGCGTTGGCGCCTTTTTCCTGCGCGCGTTTCAGGTCTTCGATGGTTCCCACGCCGGGGAGGAGCAGTACGCTGAGTTTGGCGTTTTTTACGACTTTGCTGGCCGCTTCCAGAAGCTCCAGTTCGTCCACTTTGGAAAAACCGTAGTTGATGGAAGAACCCGCGATGCCGTCGCCGTGGCTCAGTTCAATCAGAAAGACTCCCGCCTTGTCGAGCCCGCCGGCAATCGCCGCGGCCTGTTCGGTGGTAAAGGAATGGCTTACCGCGTGGCTTCCGTCGCGCAGCGTCGTATCGATCAGATGTATCTTTTCCGTTCTCATTTAGTTCACCCCCAGCATTTTGGCGGCAAGTTTGTCCGCTACCGCCACGGCGGCCTGGTTGATAATGTCCAGATTCCCCGAATAGGAGGGAAGGAAGTCGCCGGCGCCTTCAACTTCGACAATGACCGTCACCTTGTTTCCGTCGACAATGGGCGGAACGCGGGGCCGGTAGCCGGGAACATAGGCCTGCACTTCACGGATGATATCGTTGACCGATTCGACGATTTTTTTCTCGTCGGGATTTTTTACCAGCGCGTAGATCGTGTTGGTCATCATCAGCGGAGGGTCCGCGGGATTAAGGACGATGATCGCCTTGCTCCTGTCGGCGCCGCCTATCACCTTGAGGGCCTTCGCGGTGGTTTCGGTAAACTCGTCGATGTTGGCCCGCGTACCGGGTCCCGCGCTCTTGCTTGAAATACAGGAAACAATTTCGCCGTATTCAACATCGGCGGCGCGGTTGATCGCGAACATAATCGGCACCGTCGCCTGTCCGCCGCAGGTTACCATGTTAAAATCAACCTCGTCGCTAAGTTTGTCCAGATTGACACAGGGCACTACATAGGGACCCACCGCCGCCGGAGTCATGTCCAGCGCGATCTTGCCCGCCGCTTTCAGAATGGGCGAATTGTGAAGGTGAGCCTTGGCGCTGGTGGCGTCGAAGACAAAGACGATGTCTTTGTCTTCCGCTACCGCGTCGACGCCGGTGATTGCCGTCTTAAAACCCAGACCCGCGGCCCGTTTGATCCCTTCGGATTCTACGATGCCCGTCATAATGTGCATCTGCAAATGTTTGCTCTTCATCACCTTGTACATCAGATCGCTGCCGATGTTACCCGGTCCGATGATGCCAGCTTTTATCTTTTCCATAACCTGTTCCTTTTCAAAAAATCGCGGAACCTGTCCGCGCGCTCTACCTGGGCCCCGTATAGATTACTAATTTAGTCATCTATTAAAGGGGTCCTCGATCCCCGCCCTTGCGGGCGTCGGCTTAAACGAATTGGGCTTCGACCTTTCCTAAAGAAGAAAACTCCGCGGTAAAGGAATCGCCTTTTACCGCCGGCGGAGCGGCGGAAAAAGCGCCGGAAAGAATAACTTCGCCCGCCTTGAGAGTCACCCCATAACTCCAAAGGCGGTTGGCAAGCCAGGCGACCGAGACGCAGGGGTCTCCCAGGACCGCCGCGCCGGTACCCTCGCCGGCAAGCGAACCGTTTTTGTAAAGCTTCATCGTCACCGAGGGAAGATCCACTTCGCCAAGCGAGAGCTTTTTGCTTCCCAAAATATAACGGCCCGAAGAAGCGTTGTCGGATACGGTATCAACCAGTTTAATCTTCCAGTCGGCGACGCGGCTGTCGACAATCTCAAAGGCGGCGCTTACATAGT
Source organism: Treponema sp. (assembly GCA_031283575.1). Taxonomy (GTDB): domain Bacteria; phylum Spirochaetota; class Spirochaetia; order Treponematales; family Breznakiellaceae; genus JAIRYT01. The sequence continues at coordinate 16,679 of JAITBL010000048.1, forward strand.
CGGTGGCCGCGATAACGTCCTCGCGGGTAACCTTGCCGCCGGCAAGATCCGCCTTGAGGATAAAGGCGACTTCGCCTTCGATCTTGGCCTGTATAAGCTGATCAATAGGCGCCTTGCCGTCCTTGCAGTCCATGGCGGCAAAGAGATGTCCGTAGTCCGGTTCATTTACCCCCATCTGCTTTTGAATGCCTTCGGAGGTAAGGCCGATTTTTTTGCCCGAAATAACGTGACCCATTTTGAGGACGCGCTCGACGTTGGCCAGCTGGATCGCGTAAGCGTCATCAATAGTAAGAGACGTATCCTGTTCCGTCAGCGGCGCTATGGCCTTTCGGTTCCGTTCAGCGATAAACAACTGTTCCGCGTATACGGCGATTTTTTCCCCTGCCATGTCCGTTCCGCCTAACGTTTGAAGAAATTGCGGATAAGGTCCGCGAATTCCTGGGTGTGTTCGATCTGGGTCCAGTGACCGCAGTGACCGAAAACGTGGAGCTGAGCCCTGTCAATAAGTTTGAGGAGCCGGAATGAATTTTCCAGCGGGATAACGCGATCCTCGCGGCCGTGGACGATCAGCGTCTCGTGCGGAATGCCGCGTATGTAGTTCGCGTCCGCCGCCATGGATTCAACGCCTTTCTGCCTCGGTTCGGGGAAGAGGGCGTGGAAACTTTCCTGAAAACCGGGCTGCATGCTCGACTCGTAGCGGGTCTTAATCAGTTCCGGCGTGGCAAAACTGTGATCATAGGTAAAGATCTCCAGCAGTTCTTCCATCGCTTCAAAAGAAGGTTCGTAACCCCAGACGGCATCGAGCCCGTAGGTGATGGGAAACGAAACGCCCATGGCGCCCATAAGCACGAGTTTTTTTACCCGATCGGGATGGCGGATTGCCATGGACAGCGCCAGCGCCCCGCCAAAGGAATTGCCGACCAGATTGGTTTTTTCGATCTTGAGGGCGTCGAGCAAATCCACCGTCTGCCTGACCCAGTTGATCATATTGTTCTTCATGCCGGGAACGCGCTCGGTAAAACCGAAGCCGGACATGTCGGGCGCTATCACCCTAAAGTCGTCTTTGATAAGGGGAAAAAGTCTGCCCCAGTTCGCCCACGCGGTAACGCCGGGACCCGAACCGTGCAGCAGGGTTACCACGTCACCCTGTCCCAGGTCATGATAGTTGGTCTTGAATTTTCCCGTCTGAATGCTGTTTGCTATTTCCGGTCTTTGCTCTGCCATGTAAGTCTTTCTCCTTGTGAAAAACATGATAAAATTACTAATCTATTTCGCAAGATAATGATGTACCCGCTTTTCCAATAAGTCAAGCAATTTTTTTATTTTTTATTGGAATGAAGGCCGCGTTTCATGCGGATTACAGTAAAACGTACTCAATGCGATAAAAGCGGTAAATCTCCATTCCATGCGCGTTATTCAGATCAATTGCGATATACTGATGTTTAGTGCTGTTTTATGACAATCAATGCGATTTCTTTACATAAAAACATCCCGAAAAAAGAATTTTTGGTTTTGTATCCGCTCAATGCCGCCGCAAAGAAGGCGGGGAAGAGGGATTGAAAGAAGGGCTGCGAGAAGGCGAAGCCGTCGGGGGCTTATTCCCCGCTCAACATGAGCAGGGCCATTACTTTTGCGTCCCCCAAAATATTGGCGATGATTGCGTATTCGTTGGGTTGATGGGCGGTGTCGTCCATACGGCTCCACACCGCCGAATCGATGCCCTCGTTCCGCAGAAAGGCGCCGACCGTACCGCCGCCAATGCCGACGGGACGGGTCTTGACCCCGTAGACTTCAGCGGCGGCTTTTGAGAGCAGCTTTATCAGCGGCGAATCCGGCGAAGTGGCTTTTGACTCGTTGAACTGGATCTTGCCGTAATTCACCGTAACCCCGTGTTTGGCTTCCGTTTCTTTTTTGAGCCGCTCTATCTCGGCTTCCACGGCGCCCATGGAGATGCGGGGAAGGACGCGCATATCCATATAGAAGACATCTTCGCCGGGTATCGTGTTAATATTGGGAACATTCGCTTCTTTTTTGGTGATCTCGAAGGTGGAATAATCCGGCTCAAAAAGCGGGTCCTTTTCGGTAAATTTCGCCTTGAGCCCGTAATGAAGGTTGACCGCCAAATCGGCGCCGGCAAGGTGGGCGTTTTTCCCCTGATCGGGCCGCGAAGCGTGAGACTGCCTACCCCGCGTAACAAACTTTACCCAAAGCTGGTTTTTTTCGGCAATCTCGATAGTTTCGCCCCTGCTGTCCCCTCCGTCGGGAATCAGGACCATATCGTCCTTTCGGAACAGTTCCCCGTGGCGCTTTAACAGCCAGTCAATGCCGAAAGCGCTGCCGTTTTCCTCGTCCGCCGCAAAGAGCAGCTTGAACGTCCGCCCGGGCTGTACGCCGCAGGCGGCCAGCGCCAGCGCCGCCAGCACCGAAGAAACCAGCCCCTGCTGGTTGTCTTCGACGCCCCGCCCGATAAGACGCGGCCCGAGCGGGCCGTCGTCTTTCCGCACCACCGTCCAGGGATCGCTCTCCCAGAGCTTCGCTTCACCGGGGGGCACCACATCGAGATGGCTCATGATCCAGAAACGCCCCCCGGCGCGCCTGCCGGGAACGCTTGCCACGAGCGAAGGCCTTACCCCGCCTTTGGCACGGGAATCCGCGGCGTCGTAACGTTCAATGGGGGTAAGCCCGTGCTCCTTAAGCCAGCCTTCAAGAAACTCGGCCTTGTCCAGTTCCCCTTCGCCGCCCGATTCGGGCGATATGGCCGGCCGCTTGCACAGCTCCGTTTCAAGCTCCACCGCCAGAGCCTCGGCGTTATCGATATACGCGAAAATTTTTTCCTTCATCATCATGCTATTTATCCCGGTACACATCCCAGCTGGTCCTGATCAGCGTCTCCATGTCCGAGTACCGCGCCTTCCAGCCGAGGAGTTCCCCTGCCATTGCCGCCGAAGCGGTAAGTTTGGCGGGGTCTCCGGCGCGGCGGCCGGTAATTTTTGCGGGAATCGCTTTGCCGGTAACGCGGCGGGCGGTTTCAAGGACTTCGGTCACCGAGACGCCTTCTTCGCTGCCCAGATTGACGGTGATGCTTTTATCGTTCCCGCTCACATAATCCAGAGCCAGAGCGTGGGCGGCGGCCAGATCGTTCACATGAATATAGTCGCGCACACAGGTTCCGTCGGGGGTATCGTAGTCATTGCCGAAAACCTGAAGTTCCCCGCGCATCCCGCAGGCCGCTTCCATGATCACCGGAATCAGGTTGGAGGGGTTCTGCTCAAGTCCCGTTACGCGGCCTTTGACATCGTAACCCGCCGCGTTAAAGTAACGCAGGCTCGCGTAACGTATCCCTTTGAGTCTGTCGTACCAGGAGAGGAACTTTTCGATTTCCAGCTTGGTAAAACCGTAATAGTTGGAGGGATTGGTGGGATGTTTTTCATCGACAGGAAGATATTCAGGCTCCCCGTAAACCGCGGCGCTTGATGAAAAGATGATGTACTTGAGCCCCGTTTCGCTTGCCGCGTTTAACAGATGCATGGCGCCGATGATATTGTTCACCGAATACTTTTCGGGCTTGATCATCGATTCACCCACCGCCTTGAAAGCCGCCAGGTACACGGCCGCGCCGGCGCCGCTGTCCCGCATCGCGGAAATCAGCTGTTCGTAACGCAGCGTGTCGCCGTGGACAAACGCCGCGCCGGAAAAAAGATTTTCCCGCAGCCCGCTCGAAAGATTGTCGAATACCGTTACCTGATGCCCGCGGTCAAGCAATTCCCGCGCGACGTGGCTCCCGATGTAGCCCGCGCCGCCTATGACGAGTATGTTCATCCGCGTTTACGCTTTTACCAGCGTTTTTGCTTTTTCGACCAGCTTGTCCGCCGTAAGCCCGAAACGCCTGGCCAGGTAATCCTGCGTACCCACCTCCCCGAACTCGTCGCGTATCCCGATGCGGGCAAATTTGCATCCGCAGCCGTGTTCCGCCAGCAGTTCCGCGACGGCGCTTCCCAGGCCGCCGGCAATCTGGGCGTTTTCGCAGCTGATCAGCGCCTTTGTTTTGGCCGCCTGGCCCAGAACCGCCTCCTCATCGAGGGGTTTGAGAGTCAGGACATCCAGAACCCCCGCGTCAATCCCGCCGGCGGCCAGGGCTTCACGCGCCTTGAGGGCTTCGTTCACCATAAGGCTTCCCAGGCATACGAAACACAGATCCTTCCCTTCTTTTAATAATTTCGCCTCGCCGAACTTGAAAGTATCGCCGGCGGCGTAGAGTACCGGCACGGGTTTTCGGGGAAAGCGGATGTAGACACAGCCGTAACTGGCCGCGGCTTCCTTTACCAGGACGGCGGCGCTGTAATAGTCGGAAGGCTCCACAATCACAAGGCGCGGAATCACCCGCATCAGGGCAAGATCCTCAAAGGGCATGTGGGTGCCCCCGTTCATCGCCGCGGTAACTCCCGGGTCCATGCCGACAAGCTTGACATTGAGCCGGGCGTAATTGGCGGAAATAAAAAACTGGTCGAAAACCCGCCGCGAGGCAAAGCATCCGAAAGTGGCCGCGAAAGGAATTTTCCCCACCGCCGAAAGTCCCGCGGCGACGCCGACCATGTTCGCTTCGGCAATACCGACATTGACAAACTGCCCCGGGTAGGCTTTCTTGAAGCTTCCCGTATTGGTACAGTTCATCAGGTCCGCCTCGAGAACCACAATATCTTTATTCTTTTCCGCCAGAGCGGTCACCGTCTCAACGTAGGCCGCCCGTATTTCCTTAAGTTCTTCGTTTCCCATAGGATTCTCCTGTAGATCCCGCGGCGTTTTGCCGCGGACTCCTTATACCGCCGCTTCCAGCGCGGCAATGGCTTCTTTCGCTTTTTCCATGTTAAAGACCATGCTGTGGTTTTTCTCGACGCCCTCGGCAAAGGAACAGCCCTTTCCCTTAATCGTGTTCATCACAATCATGGAAGGCTTTTCCTTTTGGGCGAGGGCCGCTTCGACGGCGTTGTCCAGGGCCTCAATATCGTGGCCGTCCACCGATTGGGTGAACCAGCCGAACGCGGCCCACTTGGCGGGAAGATCGCCCAGCTCAAGAACATCTTTGACATAACCGTCGAGCTGCTGCTTGTTAAAGTCGGTAAAGGCTACGAGATTCGAAAGCCCCCTGGCCGGGGCAAAGAGGGCCCCTTCCCAAATCTGGCCTTCGTCGGATTCGCCGTCGCCGATGATCGTATACACGGTGTTGGGCTTTCCGTCCATTTTAAGGCCGAGGGCCATGCCGAGCGCGGCGGAAAAACCCTGCCCCAGGGAACCGGCGGTCATGTCAATTCCGGGCGTCAGCACGCGGTCGCAGTGACTGGGGAGTTTCGTCCCACCCTGATTAAGGGTTTTGAGCCAGTCAACAGGGAAAAATCCCTTCGAGGCCAGCGTGGCGTAAACGACCGGTCCCGCGTGGCCCTTGGAGACGACGAGCCGGTCCCTTCCTTCCCATTGGGGATTTGACGGATCCAGCTTCATCCGGTGATAGTAGAGCAGGGCCAGCAGGTCGGCAATCGACATGGCGCCCCCGATATGGCCGGAGCCCAGGTTACCGATTTCTTCTATAGTAAGCTTCCTGATTTCCCTAGCCCTGGCTTTAAGCGTATCCAACAGCGCCCTGTCCATAGTGTGCCTTCCTTAACTTGGGTGAATTCTTGCCCCAAGTGTATACGATAGCCCGCCCTTGGGCAATACGTTCGCCCGAAAATGACAAACGTTTGCGGCAAAACGACAAAATTTTGAAATTTTTTAAAAAATTCACTGGAAGCACTTGACCTTTTTTTGTATATTTGATACGGTAAAGGCCCCTGTGCAAGAACACGGTAGATCCGTTTTCTATATGTTTTGACTTTTTAATCGAACGCCAGTGAGATTAACAGGCTCAAGAATTATCCGGCGGGTCTGTTTTTGGCGATCCGGTTTGGCAGGGAAAGCGTCGATATTCCGCCGTTTGCGGTGGAAGTCATCATGTTGGAGGAATAGTGCCTACGATTAATCAGTTGGTTCGGTTTGGAAGACAGCAGGTTACTTCCAAGACCAAATCGCCGGCTCTGCAGTCCTGTCCCCAGAAGCGGGGTGTTTGTACGCGGGTTATGACCGTAACGCCCAAAAAGCCCAATTCGGCCCTCCGCAAGGTGGCCCGTGTACGGCTTTCCCACGGGACGGAGGTAACCGCCTATATCCCCGGCATAGGACACAATCTCCAGGAACATTCGGTGGTTCTGGTCCGGGGCGGGCGCGTCAAGGATCTCCCCGGTGTCCGCTATCACATCATCCGGGGGGCCAAGGACACCCTCGGCGTGGAAGACCGCAAGCGGAGCCGTTCCAAATACGGCGCCAAGCGGCCCAAGGCATAGGTTATGGGAAGAAAGAAGAAAACCGTTGATCGGGGCATTCTGCCCGATCCGAAATATAATTCGATAGTGGTTTCCAAATTTGTAAACCGCATGAGGTGGCAGGGCAAGCGTTCGGTTTCCCTGCGCATTGTTCACGAGGCGCTGGGGGTGCTTCAGTCCAAGGTGGACAAGGAGCCTCTCGAGGTATTTTTAAAGGCGATTGACAATGTCAAGCCCGCGGTCGAGGTCAAGTCCCGCCGCGTCGGGGGCGCCACTTATCAGGTGCCTGTCGAGATCCGCGAGACCCGCCGCGAGGCGCTGGGAATGCGCTGGCTGATCAACGCGGCCAGGGCGCGGAACGGGCACGGCATGGGCGACTGTCTTGCCTCGGAGCTGCTGGACGCGTATAATAGTACCGGTACGGCCTTCAAAAAGAAGGAAGATACCCATAAAATGGCCGAGGCCAACAAGGCTTTCGCCCATTACCGCTGGTAGCTGGTAGCTGGTAATCGATAGTGTTCATAAGACCCGTTTGGGTTTTGGATAGAATTCCAAACCGATCATCAGTTTTGATGAGATAGGTGGAACGATAGTTTAAGTTTTCTTATCTGTCTTTTCCCCGTCAAAACAAACTGTCTCTTCGGTTTTATATTGCAGGAGGAAGAAAAATGGCAAAGGACAAGTTCAACCGAACGAAGATCCACATGAATGTGGGTACAATCGGGCATGTGGACCACGGTAAGACGACCCTTTCCGCCGCCATCACGATGTACTGCGGAAAGAAGTACGGCGATAAGGTCATGAAGTTTGATGATATTGATAACGCGCCCGAAGAGAAGGCTCGTGGTATCACTATCAACACCCGCCACCTGGAGTATCAGTCGGAAAAGCGGCACTATGCCCATATCGACTGCCCGGGACACGCCGACTACATTAAAAACATGATCACCGGCGCGGCCCAGATGGACGGCGCGGTTCTCGTCGTGTCCGCCCCCGACTCGGTTATGCCCCAGACGCGGGAGCACATCATTCTTGCCCGTCAGGTCGGCGTTCCCAACATCATTGTCTTCCTCAACAAAATTGATCTGGTGGACGATCCCGATCTGCTCGAAATTGTCGAGGAGGAAATCAAGGACGTGCTTACCGCCAACGGTTTTCCCGGCAACGAAATTCCCATCATCAAGGGTTCCGCTTTCAAGGCGATGGAAACCCTCAACAAGGGCGAAGAGAACGACGATACCAAGTGCATCCAGGATCTGCTTGACGCCATGGATTCCTACTATCCCGATCCGGTCCGCGACGACGACAAGCCCTTTATTATGCCCATCGAAGATGTGTTCACGATCCAGGGCCGCGGCACCGTGGTGACCGGTAAAGTGGAACGGGGCCAGCTCAAGCTTAACGAAGAAGTTGAAATCGTCGGCATCAAGCCCACCAAGAAGACCGTGGTTACCGGTATCGAAATGTTCAACAAGCTCCTCGATCAGGCGCAGTCCGGCGATAATATCGGCGTACTGCTCCGGGGCATAGAAAAGAAGGAAGTGGAGCGCGGACAGGTGCTCGCAAAGCCCGGTTCCATTACCCCCCACCTAAAATTCAAGGGCCAGATCTACTGCCTCTCGAAGGAAGAGGGCGGACGGCACAGTCCCTTCTTTACCGGTTACCGGCCCCAGTTCTATTTCCGGACCACCGACATTACCGGCACGGTCAAATTGCCCGAAGGCAAGGAAATGGTTATGCCCGGCGACAATACCGAGATTTTCGGCGAGCTGATCCATCCTATCGCGATGGAAAAGGGGCTGCGTTTTGCCATCCGTGAAGGCGGCAAAACCGTTGCCTCCGGTCAGGTTGTAGAAGTTATTGAGTAGCAGGCTGCCGGTAATGGCATTACCGGCGGAAATAATGCGGAGGAATGATGACAAAGGACCGAATTCGCGTAAGACTGCGCGGTTTCGATGTGGAATTAATCGATCAGAGCGCGAAATCAATCGTTTCGACGGTACAGAAGGCGGGGGCAAAAGTAACCGGCCCCATTCCTCTTCCGACCCGCATTATAAAGCAAACGGTGCTTCGTTCACCTCATGTGAACAAGAAGAGCCGCGAGCAGTTTGAAATGCGTACCCATAAGCGTCTGATCGATATAATCGACCCCTCTCCGGAAGTGATGGATTCTTTGATGAAGCTGGAACTTCCCGCGGGCGTCGATGTGGAAATCAAGCAGTAGGCGCTCCGTTCAATGCGGAAGCCTGTTCCACTTGTGGTGGAATGAGCGGGTTTTCTTTTCGTTTTAATTATATTGCTGGAGTTAAGTCATGTTGGGTCTTATGGCCAAGAAAGTGGGAATGACACAAATATTTGACGAAGCGGGTAATCTCGTGCCGGTAACGGTACTGCGCGTTGACCCGAATACGGTCATAGCCCTTAAAAACAAAGAGAACGACGGCTACCACGCGGTGGTTGTCGGTGTCGACGAAATGAAAAGCTGCGACGCGGCGAGTAAAAAGCGCCGCCGCCATAGTATGGCCAGCAAGCCCTACGCCGGGCAATTCCCCGAGGGCATAAGCCCCAAGAAAACGGTCAGAGAGTTTCGTGACTTTGAAAAAGAAGTGAAGGCCGGCGATACGCTGGGGGTGGAACTCTTCGAAGGCTGCCGTTATGTGGATGTAAGCGGCGTCAGCAAGGGGAAAGGGTTTCAGGGCGTCGTCAGGCGCTATCATTTCGGCGGCGGACGAAAAACCCACGGCTCAAAGTTTCACCGCGAGCCCGGCTCGACCGGTCAGAGTACCTACCCCCACAAAACTTTCAAGAATATGAAGCTTCCCGGTCACATGGGCGGGGAGCGTGTTACCGTTCTCAGCCAGCGCCTTGTCAGGGTTGATGCGGAAAAACAGCTTCTTATGGTCCGGGGCGCCGTTCCGGGAGTGAACAAAGGCCTGGTGATCGTCCGGGCGGCGGTCAAGAAGTAAGGATGATATGATGAATCGGACGGTATATTCCCTGGAGGGCAGGGAACTGCGAAACATTGAACTCGATGAAGCGGTCTTCGGTCTTCCTGTAAACGATGACCTCATCTGGTACGCCATCAACAACGAGCTTGCCAATAAACGGCTCGGCACGGCGTCCACCAAAGACCGCGGCGAGGTCCACGGTTCCAACGCCAAGCCCTACAAACAAAAAGGTACCGGACGGGCGCGCCGCGGCGACAAAAAAAGTCCTGTCCTTGTGGGCGGCGGCGTTGTGTTCGGGCCCAAACCGCGCGATTTTTCCTGGTCAATGCCAAAAAAAGAAAAGCGTCTGGCGCTTAAGACCATTTTAAGTTTAAAGGTCCAAAGCGAAACCCTGAAAATAGTCGAGGATTTTTCGATTGAATCGGGAAAGACCAAAGAGCTGGTAAAGCTGCTTGCCAACTTCGGTCAAAACGAACGTACCGTGATCATTCTTAAAGACGACGATCCCCTGCTCAAGCGGGCGGCGTCCAATATTCCCTGGCTTTCTTATCTTTCCTATAACCGCCTGCGGGCTCACGATCTTTTTTACGGCCGGCGGGTTATTCTGCTGGAAACGGCGGCGAAAAACCTGAACGAATTTTACGGCGGCGAAAAATCCCCGGCAAGCGAGGCTGCCTCATGATAAACTATGAATCAATTTTAATTGAACCGGTACTTTCCGAAAAAGCCAACATCCTGCGGGAAGAAGGCAAATATGTGTTTAAGGTTGATCCCCGCGCGAACAAGATGGAAATCAAGGAAGCGGTGCGCAGGCTTTTTAACGTGCACCCCGTTTCCTGTACGGTCATGGTTGTCGGCGGTAAACCCAAGCGGCTCCGTAACCGGTCGGGCTACACTTCTTCATGGAAGAAGGCGGTAGTGCGCCTGGCAAAAGACGAAAAGATAGGCATTTTTGAGGGCGTGTGAGCATGGGCATCAAGACATATAAACCGATAACCGCCGGTATGCGGCAGTGGACCAGCCTGGATTTCTCGGATCTTACCAAAGGCGTTAAGCCCGAAAAGTCCCTTACCTCGGGGCGCAAAGAACGGGCGGGCCGTGATTCCGCGGGCAGGATCAGTGTCCGCCACAAGGGCGGCGGACACAAGCGGCGTTACCGTGACATCGACTTTAAGCGCGACAAGATCGGCGTTCCCGGCAAGGTGGTTACGATCGAATACGATCCCAACCGCAGCGCCAACATCGCCCTGGTCAACTATGCCGACGGCGACAAGCGCTACATTATCGCTCCCAGGGGACTGGCGGTTGGCGCCGCCGTTGTCGCCGGCCCCGCCGCCGCCATTGAGCCGGGAAACGCCCTGCCGCTGGAAAACATTCCTCTGGGCTTTACCGTTCACAATATCGAAATGACGCTGGGCAAGGGCGGCCAGATGGTGCGCTCGGCCGGCGCCGGCGCCCTCGTGGCCGCCAAGGAAGGGGATTACGTTACCGTCAAGCTGCCTTCCGGCGAAATGCGCATGATCTTTAAAAAGTGCTATGCCACCATTGGTACGGTCGGTAACGAGGATCACATGAATGTGACCCTGGGCAAGGCCGGCCGCAAACGCTGGCTTGGCGTGCGGCCTACGGTACGCGGTATGGTGATGAACCCCGTCGATCACCCGCACGGCGGCGGCGAGGGAAAAAACAAGGGTATTAATCCGGTGACCCCCTGGGGCCAGCCCACCAAGGGTTTTAAAACACGGAGCAAACATAAGCCTTCTTCGCGGTTTATCGTAAGCCGCCGCAAGAAGAAATAGATATGTTCCACTAAAAGTGGAAATAGACATGTTCCACTAAAGTGGAAATAGACATGTTCCACTAAAGTGGAAATAGACAGTTGGGCTGTGAGTCCAGTTAGACGTGAACTTAAGGAGAGGGATAACAGGTGTCGAGGTCGATTAAAAAGGGGCCCTTTATCGAAAAGAGCCTTTACAAAAAGGTGCTTGAGATGAGTAAGGCCGGGGACCGGAAGATGATAAAAACCTATTCGCGGTGTTCAACGATTATCCCCGAAATGGTCGGCGGAACCATTTCTGTTTATAACGGCAAGGTCTGGGTTCCCGTGTACATTACGGAAAACCTGGTCGGCCACAAACTGGGGGAATTTGCCCCCACCCGTATCTTTAGGGGCCACGGCGGTTCCGACAAGAAAGCGGCGAAAAAGTAGGATGGTATGAAGATAAAGAACGGATACACGGCGGTAACCAGGTTTATCATTGCCTCTCCCTATAAGGTGCGTCCGGTGGCGGATCTGGTGCGGCGCAAACCCTACCCCGAGGCCATGGCCCTTTTGGAAAACATGCCTCACCGCGGCGCCAGGCTCGTCGGCAAGACGGTGCGTTCCGCCGCGTTTAACGCCCTGGGGCAAAACAAAAAGCTCGACGAGGACATGCTCTATGTCCGTGATATACAGGTTGACGAAGGCCCCAGGCTTAAGCGGGTTTGGTTCCGCGCCAGGGGAAGGGCGGACATGCTTCTGAAAAGGCTCTGCCACATTACCGTGGTGGTTGACGAAATAAGCGCTGTAAAGGCGGGCAATTAATGGGACAGAAAGTAAATCCGATCGGACTGCGGGTGGGGATCAATAAAACCTGGGGTTCCCGCTGGTATGTGGACCCAAGGGAATACGCGGCGACATTGCACGAGGATCTGAAACTTCGCAAGACCCTTATGGGCATGAGCGAATGTAAGGGGGCCGATATCGCCGAAGTGGAAATTATCCGCCATCCCCAGCGGATAACGATTGTGATCCATACGGCCCGTCCCGGGGTGATCATCGGCGTCAAGGGCGCCAATATCGAAAAGATAGGCGCGGAATTGCAGAAGAGTATTCAGCCGCTTCCGGGCCGCAAGGAGCAGGTTTCTCCCAAAAAAGTACAGATCAAGATCAAGGAAGTCCGTAACGCGGACAGTAATGCCCAGATTGTGGCGCAGAATATAGCGCGCCAGCTTTTGGCGCGGGGAAGTTTCCGCCGTACGATGAAGCAGGCGATCAGTAACGCCATTAAAAAAGGCAACGCCCAGGGAATTAAGGTGCGCCTTTCAGGCCGTTTGGGCGGCGCCGAAATGTCCCGTACCGAAGAATCAAAGGAAGGGCGCATTCCCCTTCATACGCTGCGGGCGGATATCGACTACGGCTTTGCCGAGGCGCATACCACCTTTGGCGCGATAGGCGTCAAGGTCTGGGTATACAACGGAATGAAGTACGGCAAAGAACAGAAGGAAGATGCGGGAGCCCTGGTGCGCAAGCGCCGTGAGCGGACCCCCGTAAGGAGTTAATATGCTGAGTCCCAAGCGCGTAAGGCGCCGCAAGGTGCAGCGGGGTAATATGCCGGGAAACGCGACCCGGGGAAACTATGTGGCGTTCGGAGACTTTGGTCTTGTCGCCATGGATCGCATGTGGATCACCAACCGGCAGATCGAAGCGGCCCGTGTGGCCATGAACCGTCATGTCAAGCGGGGGGGCAAGCTCTGGATCAGAATATTCCCCGACAAGCCCTATTCCAAAAAGCCGGCGGAAACCCGCATGGGTAAGGGTAAGGGCGCTCCCGAATACTGGGTGGCGGTGGTTAAACCCGGTACGGTAATGTTCGAGCTTGGTGGTATCGACAAGAAGCTCGCGGAAGAAGCCATGAACCTGGCGGGTTCAAAGCTTCCCATTAAAACCAGGTTTGTAGCCCGCGCGGACTTTGAACTGGCATAGGACGGAAGAGGTATGAAAAATTCCTTCAAGAACCTGTCTTTTCAGGAACTCAAGGTAAAGCGGGACGAACTGAACCGCAAGTATATGGAACTGCGCTTTCAGATGGTGGTGGGTCATGTTGATAATCCCCTGCAAAAGCGGATTATGCGCCGCCAGATTGCGCGGCTTAACACGCTCATTACCGAACAGGCAAAATCGGGCGCGGCGGAGAAGAAGGCGTAAAATGGAAGAGGCGAAAAAGCCGCGGAGCGGCAAAAAAGAGTTTGTGGGAATCGTTAAAAGCGACAAGATGAATAAAACCATTGTGGTGTCGGTAGAGAACAAGGCCCTTCATCCGCTTTACAAGAAGTATGTAACCCGTGTTAAGCACCTCAAGGCTCACGACGGCGCCAATGACGCGAAAGTCGGCGACCGTGTGCGGGTAATCGAGTGCCGGCCCGTCAGCAAGGAAAAGTGCTGGAAGCTTGCCGAAATTCTTGAGCGGGCAAGGTAAGGAGAGCGGAAAATGGTTCAGGTAGAAACGTTCCTGAATGTGGCCGACAATTCGGGGGCCAAGATCGTTCAGATTATCAAGGTCCTGGGGGGCTCGAAACGCAAGTACGCCAGTATCGGCGACATTGTGGTGGTGGCTGTCAAAGACGCCCTGCCGATGTCGGCGGTAAAAAAGGGTACGGTGGAAAAAGCCGTTATTGTACGGACTCACAAGGAATACCGCCGCAGCGACGGAACCTATATCCGTTTTGACGATAACGCCTGCGTCCTTATCGACGCGGCGCTCAATCCCAAGGGTAAGCGTGTCTTTGGACCGGTGGCCCGGGAACTGCGGGAACGCGCCGAGTTCATGAAAATCGTGTCGCTCGCGCCGGAAGTTTTGTAGGGGTGAATGATGGCAGTACAGGCTGAACATAAATTCAAAATCCGGAAAGAGGATACCGTGGAGATCATCGCCGGAAAGGACAAAGGTAAACGGGGGCGTATACTCAAGATCCTCCGCGCCAGGGATCGGGTGCTGGTGGAAGGGCTTAACATGGTAAAGAAAGCCATGCGCCGCCGGAACCAGCAGGATAGGGGCGGCATCGCCGATATTGAAGCGCCAATTCACGCTTCCAACGTGATGATTGTGTGCAAGAAATGCGGACCCACGAGGATAGGCTATAAAATTACCGAAGGGCCGGCGGGTAAAAAACCGGTCAAGACCCGTGTTTGCAGAAAGTGCGGAGAGGCATTATGAGCGAAAAATACGAACCGAGGCTCAAGAAAATATACCGCGAGCAGATTGCTCCGGAACTTTTCAGGGAGTTTAACTACACCTCGCCCATGCAGACTCCCCGCCTCGAAAAGATCGTGGTAAGCATGGGGGTAGGCGAAGCGCTGACCAACAAGAAAATTCTTGACGCCGCCATTGACGACCTTACCCTGATTACCGGCCAGAAAGCGGTCAAGACCAAGGCGCGCAAGAGTATTGCCAACTTCAAGATCCGGACCGGCCAGGAGATCGGCGCCAAAGTAACCCTGCGGGGAAAAATGATGTACGAATTTCTGGATCGCCTGGTCAATGTGGCGCTGCCCCGCGTTAAGGATTTTAGGGGGATAAGTCAAAACGCCTTTGACGGGCACGGAAACTATGCCCTGGGGATTGTCGAGCAGATCATTTTTCCCGAAATTGATTTTGATAAAATAGAACGGGTTGCGGGGCTCAATATCGTTATTGTGACTACCGCACGAACCGACGCGGAGGCCAGGGCCTTCCTCGCCAAGTTCGGCATGCCCTTCAGGAAGTGAGGTATTCATGGCAAGAAAAGCAATGATCATAAAGGCTTTACGGACGCCTAAATATAAAACCAGGAAGGTAAACCGCTGCCGGATTTGCGGCCGGGCGCGGGGCTACCTTCGCAAATTCGAGATGTGCCGCCTTTGCTTCCGCAAATTTGCAAGCGAAGGATTAATTCCGGGCGTCACTAAATCAAGCTGGTAGGAGGAGAGGATGAGCGTTTCTGACCCCGTTGCGGATATGCTGACCAAAATCCGGAATGCCGGAATGGCAAAGCATGAAAAGGTTGATATTCCTACCTCAAAACTCAAGCTTGAGATCGTCAAGATCTTGAAGACCGAAGGCTATATCAAGAATTTCAAAAAGGTCAGTCAGGAAGGATCCAACACCATCAGGGTGTTCCTTAAATATGATGATGAAACGGGACCGGTGATTCACGGCATGGAAAAAGTGAGCAAGCCGGGCCGTCGGGTATACACGGGCTATCAAAATATGCCCCGCGTATTTAACGGATACGGAACCCTAATCGTTTCCACCTCCAAGGGCGTGACCACCGGAAAAAAGGCCGCCGAAAAAAAGGTTGGCGGCGAAATTATCTGTACCGTTTGGTAACGAGGAAGAAGTATGTCGCGTATCGGAAAAATACCGGTTAATGTTCCTTCGGGCGTCAAGGTAAGTTTTACAGACTCCGTGATGACTGTGGAAGGGCCTAAAGGTAAGCTTGCCCAGAGCTACCATCCGGTAATTAGTTTTGAAGCAGGGGAAGGAACGATTACCGTAAGCCGCGCCAACGAAGAAAAGCAAACCAGGGCTTTTCACGGTCTTTACCGCAATCTTCTCAATAATATGGTGATCGGTGTTTCTTCGGGATTTACCAAGTCGCTGGTGGTTACCGGCGTCGGTTACCGCGCCGAGGTGCAGGGAAAATTGTTGGTAATGAATCTGGGCTACTCAACGGAAATTTATGTCGGCATTCCCGACGACCTTACCGTAACGGCCGACGCCGGCGGCAAGGTGACCATAGGCGGCATTAATAAACAGCGGGTCGGCGAATTTGCCGCCCAGGTGCGCAAGCTCAGGCTGCCCGAACCCTATAAAGGTAAAGGAATCCGTTATGAGGATGAACAGATCAGAAGGAAAGTCGGCAAGTCCGGCGTCAAATAGGGAAATGTATGCAGCGTAAGATGTTGGAAAAAGACCGGAAACGGCAAAAGCGAAAGATCCATATCAGGAAGACTCTTTCCGGAACGGCCGCGAGGCCGCGGCTCAGCGTTACCAGGAGCAACAAGGCGCTTTATATGCAGGTTATTGACGATGACAAGGGGCATACCCTTGTTTCCGCCTCGACCCTGGAAAAGGATCTGCGGAGCCTCAAGCCCAATCTGGACGGAGCTTCGCGGCTGGGAGAAATTATGGGAAAACGTCTGGTGGAAAAAAATATCACTACCGTCGTTTTTGATCGCAACGGATATTTGTATCATGGCCTGGTAAAAGCCATGGCCGACGGCGCCCGCAAGGCCGGCGTACAGTTCTAGGGGGCCTCATGGAACATTCGAGAGAAGGCGGCCGCAGAGACCGTGACCGTGACAGAAGGGAAGAAAAAGACAAGGAATTTGTCGAAAAGCTCGTCAAGCTGAACCGTACCGCCAAGGTAGTCAAGGGCGGCCGGCGCTTTTCGTTTTCCGCCCTTACCGTGGTGGGGGACCGTAAAGGCAGAGTGGGCTTTGGTTTTGGAAAGGCCAACGATGTCTCCGAAGCGATCCGCAAAAGCATCGACAAAGCCAAGCGGAATTTGATAAAGCTTCCCGTCAAGAACGGAACGATACCTCACGAAATCCAGGGGATTTTTAAGGCTTCCAAAGTGCATTTAAAACCCGCCTGTTCCGGTACCGGCATTATTGCCGGCGGTCCCGTGCGGGCGATCATGGAAGCGGGCGGCATTACCGACGTGCTTTCCAAGTCTATCGGCGCGTCCAGTCAGTATAATGTAGTTAAGGCCACCTTCAACGGGATAAGCCGCATGATGGACGCCAAAGCCCTTGCGCGGGCCCGGGGCAAATCGCTCGAGGAGCTCTGGGGGTAGTATGGCAAAGCTTAAAATTACACTGGTACGAAGTACGATTGCCTGCCTTCCCCGGCAGCGCGCTACGGTCCGTTGTTTGGGATTACGAAAGACAGGTTCCAGTACCGTTCAGGAAAATTCCCCGGCGATCAAGGGGATGATTCAAAAGGTCGCTCATCTGGTCAAGGTGGAAGAGGTAAACGCCCAGGGGGTACGGGATGCATGAATTTGATTTACACGCCCCCGATGGCGCCAACAAAAAAAGAAAGATACTGGGCCGCGGCGCCGGTTCCGGGCGGGGCACCACTGCCGGCAAGGGAAACAAGGGCCAGCAGGCCCGTTCCGGCGGTAAAACCTATGTCGGTTTTGAAGGGGGCCAGATGCCCCTCTACCGCCGTATTGCCCAGCGGGGTTTTTCCAATTATCCCTTCAAAAAGGAATATCAGGTTGTCAACCTTGTGGAAATCGAAAAACGCTATGAAAACGGCGAAACGGTTGACGCGGAAACCCTGGCTGCAAAGGGCGTTGCCAAAGGCCCTGTGCCGGTCAAAATACTCGGCGCGGGCGATCTTACCAGAAAGCTGAGTTTTAAGGTTGCGGCAATTTCCGCGTCGGCAAAGGAAAAAATCGAAAAAGCCGGCGGCAGTGTTGAAGCGCCTGCCGGAGGCGGCGGAACGCCCGCGCCGCGGGAAGGAAAGAAAGGCAAGCGGCAAAAACGCAAAGCGAAAGCGGTTGCGGCGGCAATTGCCCGCGCCTCGGGGGTTAAGGAATAGCTCATGGCAAATCCACTGGTCGGTATATTCAGGGTTAAGGAACTCAGGGAACGGATCTTCTATACGGTGCTCCTCCTCCTTGTTTTCCGTTTGGGGGCGGTGCTTCCCATTCCCGGGATCAATGTACAGGTTCTTACCAATTTCTTTCGTACCCAGCAGAATTCGGGAAGCGCCATTGTCGACTATCTGGACTTCTTTGCCGGCGGCGCTTTTTCCAACTTTTCGGTGTTTATGCTGGGGATCATGCCGTATATCTCCATGTCGATCATCATGCAGCTGCTCCTCATTGTGTTTCCTTCCTTAAAAAAGCTTTCACAGGAAGAGGGCGGCCGCAAGAAAATCCAGAGCTATCAGCGGATAGGTACGGTGGCGGTCTGTATTATTCAGAGTTTTGCCGTTACCCAATATGCCCAGTACATCGCGCGGCAGACAGAGGACTTTTTTACGATCAGCAACTTCTATATGTTTGCGTCGATTGCCGTTCTGACGGTTACGACGGGGACCATGTTTCTGATGTGGCTGGGTGAACAGATTACGAGGCGGGGAATAGGAAACGGTATCAGTCTTCTTATCTTTGCCGGTATTGTGGCGCGGCTTCCAACCGCGGTGTACGAGCTGGCGCAGCAGGTTGCCCGCGGCGAGCAGAACCCCGTGTTTGTAGCGGTTGTCTTTGTCATGTTTGTCGCTATCGTGGCCCTGGTGGTGTTTGAACAGCAGGGACAGCGAAAGATTTCGGTTCATTATGCCAAACGGGTTGTGGGCCGGCGCATGTACGGGGCGCAAAACACCTACATTCCCTTCAAGATCAATCCTTCGGGGGTTATCCCGGTCATCTTTGCATCCTCCATCCTTACCTTTCCCTTGCAGATAGCCTCCACCGTCGGAGGGAACGTGGCCTGGCTGGGGGCGGTTTCCCGGGCCCTGGCCCCCCACGGGCTGCTTTACAATTCCCTCTATGTACTCCTCATCATCTTTTTTGCCTATTTCTACACCCAGGTAAGCCTCAATCCCATTGAAATAGCCAAAAATATACGGGAGAACGGCGGTTCTATCCCGGGGATCCGTTCCGAGCGGATAGAGGAATATCTCACCAAGATACTGAACCGCATCGTGCTGCCCGGTTCCCTGTATTTGGCCCTGATTGCCGTTATTCCCACCATTATCCAGGGGATATTCAAATTCCCCTCCTCGATTTCCTATTTGATGGGCGGGACAAGCCTCCTCATATTGGTAGGGGTCGATCTGGATACCATGAGTCAGGTTGAGGGGCTCTTGAAGATGCACCACCATGATGGTTTGACGCGAAAGGGCAGGCTCAGGGGAAGGAACCTGTAGCGAGTTGACCATTTACCGAAAATTTTGTTTAATAGGGGTTCGGTTCCGGATT
>JAITBL010000129.1 GCA_031283575.1 Treponema sp.
GGTAGCCGCGTTTAACGTTCCCGACCAGTACAAGGCAACGGCGCTTCACGGCCCCCTGGGCCTCTGGCTTCCTGATTTTTCATCACCGCCGCCGCCGGAGTTTGTTAATTTGGTTCCGAATTTTTATTCGGTTCCCGCTCAATCAATGACCCCTGTGGGAACCTCGCTGTTTAATTATCCCCTTGATAAAACGCAATATGCGGCGGGTAATTCGACGGTGGAATTCTTTTATCACTTGGGCGGTACTTTCCCCCCCGATCTGTTTGTCGGGCGTCTTGACATTGCTCCGATTGCTCCGGGAGGGGCCGTCCCTTCTAACTGGTACCGCCTGGTTAGACCCTTCAGTTTCGGGCTTCACGACATCACCCGCCAGCGCGGCGGCGTTACGGTCCTCAACAATGTGATCAACTCCAATAAACGCGAGCATGTATTTCTGGACTACACCCTCAAAAGTTCGGGCCGTGTTACGATACAGGTCTTTACCCTTGACGGCAACCTCGTCAAGATACTCAAACGCGAAAGCCTGGGTCCGGGCGATTACCGCGTCAGTTGGGACGGAACCAACAACGGCGGCCGCGCGGTAGCGCGGGGCATGTACTTTATCCGCATCGTGGCCCCCGACATCGACGAGATCCGCAAAGTCATGGTGGTCAAGTAGGGTGGAACATTATACCGATGAAGCGTTGACGGCGTTGCCATGGGTGCGCAGCGGTCCGCGCCGCGCCGTCGCGAATGCCCAGGAAGAACGTATCCTTACCGAAAAAAGGCGTCATAAGGATCTGCCGTTTGATATTTATCCCGTACCCAGAGCCGCGCTTGACGATCTGTCGCGGGTGATATTTGAAAATGAATATTTGCCCGCCGCTTTTGCCAGGGATGTTTTGGAGGCAAACAATCGTTCCTATGAAGAACGGCTGGCGTCCTGCAGGATGATTGTCCTTCCCGAAGATACGACGCCGACTATTCTGGGAATTTTAACGCTGGGAAAAAATCCCCAGGACTATATCCCCGGCGCCTATATACAGTTTTTGCGAATCGACGGCATGGAATTATCCGATCCGGTTATCGATGAAGAAGAAATTAAAGGTTCACTGCCGAATATTGTCCGCCGGACGGAAGAAAAATTAAAAGCCCATAACCATACTGCTGTTGATATAAGCCGGGGACCGCAGCTTACCACCATGGATTATCCCCATGTTACGTTTCAGCAAATACTGTATAACGCGGTAATGCACAGGTCTTACGAAAACACAAACGCTCCGGTACGGGTATACTGGTTCAATGACAGGGTCGAAATAAACAGCCCCGGCGGGCCTTTTGGCAATGTAACCGGTGAAAATTTTGGTAAACCTGGAATAACGGATTACCGTAACCCTAATGTGGCGGATATGTTTAAAACCCTTGGTTTTGTGCAAAAATACGGGGTCGGTATCCAGGTTGCCCGGGAAGCGATGAAGCGCAGCGGGAATCCTCCTTTGGAATTTGAAACCAATCAAAGTTTTGTACTTTGTACCCTAAGGGCGCGGCCATGAGCGTGCCGGTATTAACGTTTTTTAACAATAAAGGCGGCGTTGGAAAAACATCGTTACTCTATCACCTTTCCTGGATGTTTTCCCATCTGGAAAAGAGGGTGCTCATTGCGGATATTGATCCCCAGGCTAATTTAACGGCTGCTTTTCTAACGGAAGATGCTATAGACGAAATTTGGAACAACAAGCCGGCAGCCAATACGATTTATCAGTGTGTAAAACCCCTGGTTGGAGTCGGCGATATAGTGAAACCGGAATTGCAAAATATTACGGAAAATTTGTACCTGCTGCCGGGGGATGTCGCTCTGTCAAGTTTCGAGGACCAGCTTTCCAATGAGTGGCCCAACAGCATGAATGACGTGAACCTCTACAGGCCCCTGCGGATTCTAAGCGCCTTTTGGCAGATAGTGCAGATTGCCGCCAATGCGATACAGGCTGAAATCATACTTGTTGATATAGGCCCCAATCTGGGCGCCATCAACCGTTCTGTTTTAATTGCGGCCGATTATGTGATAATTCCCATGGGGGCGGATCTTTTTTCCCTGCAGGGGTTAAAAAACCTGGGGCCTGCCCTAAAAAGCTGGAAAGAATTATGGGCAAAACGGCTTGAAAACTGGGAAAACAGCGGCGATAAAAAAGATCACCCTGAATTATTACTGCCGGAAGGAAGCATGAAGCCTATTGGGTATCTCTGCCAGCAATACGGTGTCCGCCTGAGCCGCCCTGTCCGGGCTTATGACAAATGGGTTCAAAAGATACCAGGGGTATATAGAGAAGCCGTCTTGAATGAAGAACCCGCCGGCGAAACAAGACAGGAGGATGATCCCAACTGTATTTCGATTATAAAACATTACCGCAGCCTGATCCCGCTGGCCCAGGAACATCGAAAACCAATATTCGATCTAACCCCCGCGGACGGCGCCATAGGATCCCACGCCAACGCGGTATTTTCCGCAAGAGAAGATTTTGAAAAACTTTCCCTGAAAATTATGGGAAAAATCGGTTTGTGCAGTTACCCAACAGGTCCGGCAGCTTGATGGACGTTTTATCCCCTTCCGTTCAGGACGCCGGACAAAAAGCCGCCTTTGTGGCTGTCGCGGGAAGGCCCTCGGCGGGAAAATCCACGCTGATCAACCTGCTCTGCGGCGAAAAAGTGTCCATCGTAAGTCCCGTGCCGCAGACCACCCGGAACGCGATACGGGGCATTGTAAACCGGGAGCAGGGCCAGCTTGTACTGGTGGACACGCCGGGGATACACATCTCCGAAAAAAAACTCAACCTCCGCCTTACCGAAACCGCCGTCAGGGCTTTAGGCGAATCGGACCTGGTTCTCTATGTGCTGGACGCTTCCCGCGCCCCCGGCCCGGAAGAAGAAGCCGTCGCGGCGGCGCTGGCTTCCCGCGCTGCCGGTTCCACCGGTTCCTCGGGCATCGACCCGTCAGGTTCGGGCCTCCCTGATTCCGGGATACTCGCCGCGATCAACAAAATGGATCTTCCCGGCGCGGACTATGACCGCGCTCTGGATTTTTTGCGCCGCCGCCTTCCCGCCCTGCCGGATAGCCGCTGCTTTCCCGTATCGGCCAAAAAGAACGAAGGGGTTACGGCGCTGCTTGACACGCTTTTTGAGCTTGCCCCCCGCGGGCCGTCTTTTTATCCGGCGGAATACTACACCGATCAGGAAATCGATTTTCGCGTCGCCGAAATAATCCGCGGCGAAGCGATCAAACGCCTGCGCGAGGAACTGCCCCACGCCTTCTATGTAGAAGTCGCCGACCGCGAATTCCGTAACGAGGGAAAGCGTCTTTGGGTGCGGGCCTTTATCATCTGCGAGCGCGAATCACAAAAAGGCATGATAGTGGGAAAGGGCGGTTCGCTTATCAAAGCCATAGGCGAGGCCGCCCGCAAAGAACTCAACCGCGTCTTCGACTGGAAGTTTGAACTCGACCTGCGCGTCAAGACCGGCAAAGACTGGCGGCATAACGACCGCATCCTGCGAAAAATCCTCGGCTAAAGGCGGAAATGGGAGGGAGAAGCGCGGCGCTGCGTCTTCGGCCTTCCTTTCCCTTTTCCGAATTTTCCGAAAATGCTATACTCCGTTCATGCGTATTGTATGTTTGGACCTGGAAGGGGTGCTGATCCCCGAAATCTGGATTGCGTTTGCGCGGGCGACGGGAATAGTCGAACTGCGGCGGACCACCCGCGATGAAAGCGATTACGACAAGCTTATGCGCTTTCGACTCGATATTCTGGCGCAAAAGGGCCTTAAACTGCCCGACATTCAAAAAGTGATTGGCGGCATGGAGCCGCTGGAAGGCGCCGTGGATTTTGTCAACGCCCTGCGTCCGCGCGCCCAGTTTGTCATACTTTCGGACACTTTTGAGGAATTCGCCAAACCGCTTATGGCGAAGCTGGGATACCCGACGCTCTTCTGCAACAGCCTGGAAATTGCCGGCGACGGAAGCATTGCAGCTTACCGTCTGCGCCAGCGGAACGGCAAGCAGTGCGCCGCGGCGGCGTTCAAGTCGCTCAACATGGAAGTTTTTGCCGCCGGCGATTCGTTTAACGACCTTAACATGATACGCGAAGCGGGCAACGGCTGTCTCTTTCGTCCGCCCGAATCGATCAGGGAACAGTGCGCCGATCTTAAAGCCGTCGAAACGTACGACGGGCTTCTGTCCGAAATCGATGCCTTTCTGCGGGGATGATGAGCCGCCGGCCGGTCCGGCGTCTTGCGGTTCGCCGTGCGGCGGGGAGAATTATTTTCAGGCGCTTGTGAATCCCTGGGGCGCGCCGCTTTACCATGAGGAGCGGGTTTCCAGCACCATGGATTACGCGCGCGCGCTTGCCGGCCGGAACGCTCCGTCGGGTACGGTCGCGGCCGCCGATTTTCAGGAGAGCGGCCGCGGACGATCGGGGCGTCCCTGGTTTTCGCCGGCGGGAAATTTATACTTTACGGTTCTGCTGCGTTACGGCGGCATCGCTTCCATTCCCGCCGCGCTGACGCTGCGCGCCGGTCTTGCCGCGGCCCTGGCCCTGGAAACATGCTTTCCCGTTCTGGCCGGCGCCGTCAAAATCAAATGGCCCAACGACATCATGCTTGCCGGTCCCGGCGGCGCGGCCCGCAAGACGGCGGGCATCCTGAGCGAGGCCGCCGGAGGTACGGTCCTTGTCGGCGTCGGCGTTAATCTGGGGCGAAAGGAATTTCCGCCGGAACTCAGCGCCAGGGCGACCAGCGTCGCCCTGGCGCTGGAAGCATACGGCGCGCGTTATGACGGCGCGGCGCGCGGCGTCCTGCTGGAAAAAATTCTTTTCGCGTTACAACAAACACTCGCCGGCGATGACTGGCGGCGCGGCGTCGAAGCGCGGCTTTATAAAAAGGGCGAGACGGTACGGTTTATCGCGGGCGCGGCGGTAAATGACGGCGCGGCGGCGGCCGTCGAAGGCGACCTTGCCGGAGTCAGGGAAGACGGCGCCCTGCTCCTTGCCTCGGGCGGCGAAACGCGCGCCTGCCTTACCGGCGAACTCGACGTTTATTCGTAAGCGCGGCGGCGGTTTATCAGCCGCCGAGCCGCGCGATAAATCCTTCCGCGGCTACATAGTTGCTCTCGGCGGCAAAGACGCCGTTTCGGTAATAGCGCACGTAGGGAATCTCGCGGTTATTAAAATGATCTTCTTTAAAAGTCATAAAGGCCTCGCGCTCAAGATCCTTCCAGTCTTCAATATCGTATTCGGCATAGTATATTTTTACGCCGCTCACGGCCGCTTCGACTTCCGCAAGATAGGCTTTCATCGCCTTCCATTGGGGGCACCAGCTTTGGGTAAGAATGATTGCCGCCGCGGGGCCGGCCGTGAGATCGGCGTCCCCTTCACCCTGTTCCATAATCGCCCTGCATTCCGCTTCAGTCAATTTACGCATGCCTTAAATCATACCGGCGCGCCTTCTTCCGCGCAAGACCGCCTTGCAAAACCGGGAATAGCGCGCTAAAATGGGTATAAACAATGTTGAACGAAGATAAACGAAAAAACCGCCGGTATCCCTCCATTGCCAGGGCGGTATTGCCCAAATTTTTTTCGGGGGATGCGCTGCTCAAAGACCTGTCTGTTACCGGTTGCTGCATCGAATGTACGATGCAGGTTGATGTGGAGATAGGCGGGTGTTACGGGCTTCAGGTAATCCCCGAAGAAGCGAGCGAGATAGGTCCTTTTGAGTTGGCGGTGGAATGCCGCTGGTTCCGGCCGGCGGGGTATTCCTGCGACATCGGTTTTGGCGTCACCAAATCTCCCAACGGCAAAGCCTTTGGGCGCTATGTTGACTATTTGGCCTGGCGTTCAAACCAGAATCCGTAAAAGTTTGCCGTTTACCGGTGAATTCGGCGGCGCGTTTTAAAACAGCCGTCCCGTTCCCGCCTGTGCCGGCGGAGTCAAACGCTTCGCGATAAGCGCCGCGGCGATTTCGGCAAAGCCTTCGCCCCCTTCGCCGGCCGCGGTGTAGGCGGGAAAGTGTTTAAGGCGGCCGGTATAGCGGGCGATGTTGGCTACGGCGCAGGAGCAGGGAAAGCGCTCGAACATCGGCTCGTCATTGGGCGAATCGCCGGCAAACGCGACTTCTTCCGTATCTCCCCGCCAGCCCAGCATGTTACGCAAAAAATATTCCGACATGAAACGCTTGTCGTAGTCTCCCATCCAGACATTGACATGTATCGAAGAAATTTTCGCGCGGGCCCCTTCCCCCGCGGCGATGGCGAGGACCTGTTCGGCGGCTTCCAGCGGCAGCGCCGGTTCTTCTTCGGCAAAATCAAGGGCAAGATCGAACAGGCGGCCGAACTGATCTTTGGCGATCCTCAGTCCCGCGACCTCGGCCAGGGCGCGATCGCGTATGCGGGCAAGCGCGCCGTGATCGTTGCGCACCGCGCCGGGATGAAAGTACTGGCACAGGGTGCGGCGGCCGCCGAAACTTCCCTGTTCCGCCGCGCGCTCCCAAAACACGAAGGCGCCGTTTTCGCCCACGACGCCGTCCACCGGCCATTCGCGGGCGATAAGATCACACCAGCCCGCGGGCCGTCCCGTTACCGGGACGGTTCGCAGGCCGGCCGCCTTAAGACGCCACAGGGCGTCATAGGCGGCGGCGGGTAATTTGCCCGCCGTGGTCAGGGTGTCGTCAATGTCCATGAGCACGTAACGAATTTTTTTCGCCGCTTCAACGCCCAGACAGGCAAGCGGTTTCATTCGCGGCGGGGTTTGATGCATCATATCAGAATTCCAGAACAGATTCGCTGTCGTGTGTGTCGATAAAGATCAGCCTGTTCCTTCCGTCCAGGGTCGCTATTTCGTCAATTTCCCGTACCGGCGTGTGTCCGACAATCTGGTTATAGCCCAAAACGGCGTCTTTCCGCAGGGAACGGGGCCTGATCCAGATGGGACTTTGGGTAACGTCGTCTCCAAAGATGTTGTCGCCGTTAAAGTTAAGGATGTCGCGGTTTTTCTTGAAGGCCAGGTTGATTTCTTCGGGGTCGTCCAGCTCCAGCGCTTTTAAAAAATAGTTGGTCACGCCGGCGTGGGAAATCAAAAAATCGCCGCCGGTCTTTCGGACAATCGCCATAAGGTCGATGTTTTCTTCGAGCGCTTCATTGATCCGCAAAAAATACCTGTCCTGAAAACCCGAATAACGCTGGGACGTGACGCCGCTCAAATAGTGGTAATCGTGATTTCCCAGACAAAGTTTGATGCGCGGATCTTTGCGGGCGGTTTTGCAGATATCGATAAAATTGCCGTACTGTTTTTCGAACGGCACGTCAAAGCTGTCAAAATAATCGCCCAAAAAATAATATTCGCCCGCTTCCCTGTCAAGATAATGCTTCCAGAACGCCCTGCCGTGGATGTCGCCAATTGCCAGCCGCATGGAAATAATTCTAACCGTAACCCTGCCGTTCGTCCAGCGGCCGCAATTATATAATTGCGGTTTACCTACGGCCCAAAAGCGCCGCCGCCGGGTATCAGGGGAAGGAGCGTTTCGGCGTCTTCGATAACCACTTCGATGACGGCGCTTTTTCCTTTTTCATGTTCCGCGAGGGCGCTTTCCAGCGCGCCGCCCAATTCGGCCCGTGTCCGCGCGCGGAACGCGGCTATGCCATAGGCCGCGGCCAGCGCCGGAATATCGGGAAGGCCGGGAAGGCCGGTTTCCGAATAGCGGCCCCCGCAAAACACCTGCTGCCACTGGCGCACCATGCCCAGCGCGCGGTTGTTGATGACGAGGATGATGACGGGAATCCCCTGGGAAACGGCGGTGGCCAGTTCGGATGAATTCATCCTGAAGGAACCGTCGCCGGTGATAAGGAGGGCGGTGCGCTCGGGCCGCGCGAGTCTGGCCCCAATGGCGGCGCCAAGGCCAAAGCCCATCGCGCCGAGCCCTCCCGAAGTAATAAAGGAGCGGCTTTTCATGACCGGATAGTAGCGCGCCGCCCACATCTGATGCTGGCCCACATCGGTAATCACCATAACGTCCTTTCCGATTTTACGGGCGGTTTCGCGCATAATAAAAGCCGGATGCAGGCGCGCCCCTTCTTCGTCACGGCCGGCCCCGCGCAGATCAAGCGCTTTGAGTTTTTCGATTTCGCCGCCCCAAAGATTCTGTTTCGGCGCGTTCAATTTACGCAGCAGGGCGGCGAGCACTTTTTTGATGTCGCCCACCACATACAAATCGGCGCGTTTGTTTTTATTGATCTCCGCGGGATCGATGTCGATATGGAGTATCTTCGCGTTTTGCGCGAAATGATCGGCGCGGCTGGTGACGCGGTTGGAAAAGCGCGCGCCGCAGGCGATTACCAAATCGGCCTTTTGCACCGCTTTATTGGAAGCGGCCGTGCCGTACATGCCGATAAGCCCCGTACAGAGCGGAAAGTCCGCCGGAACGGCCCCCGTTCCCATAAGGCTTAACGCGACCGGCGCTCCGCATTTTTTTGCCAGCGCGCACAATTCCGCCCCCGCGCCCGAGAGGTTGACGCCGCCGCCGGCATAGATGAAGGGCCGCGAGGCCTTTTCGATTAACGCGGCGGCGGCGGCGATATCCGCAGGGGTAAACGTCGCCGCCTCGGCGCGGCCGGTAAGGCGCTGGGCCCGCGCTCCAAGAACGCTGCCGTCTTCCCAGGCGGCCTGCAGCGCGGGCTTCCATTCCGTTTCAGCCGCGCACACATCCTGGGGAATGTCGATCAGCACCGGACCGGGCCGGCCGATCCGCGCGACAATAAACGCTTCGCGGATCACTTCGGACAGTTCCGCCACGTCTTTGACGATCCAGTTGTGTTTTACCACCGGCATGCTGACGCCGGCGATGTCAACTTCCTGAAAGCTGTCCTTTCCCAAAAGATGAAGGGGAACATTGCCGGTGATCGCGACCAGCGGTGAAGAATCCATGTACGCGGCGGCTATTCCCGTGATCAGATTGGTGGCCCCGGGTCCCGAGGTTGCGACGCATACGCCGGTTCTGCCCGACGCCCGCGCGTAACCGTCCGCCGCGTGGGCGGCGTGCTGCTCGTGGGTTACCAAAATATGGCGGATGCGTTTGCGCTGCCGGTAGAGTTCATCGTAGATGTTGAGCACCGACGCGCCGGGAATGCCAAAGACCGTATCCACTCCCTCGTCGATAAGAGACTCGATCAGTATGCGGCTGCCTGAAAACCTCACCGCCCGCGGCCCGCCGTAGCGCCTTCTCCTTCGGAACGCCGCGAGATGAATTCGATCACGGCGCGGCCCATTTCTTTGGCGCCAAGGATTTTATCGTTCGCGGCGTCACCGGCAATATCCACCGTGCGAAAGCCCGCTTCCAGCGCCGCCGTTACGGCCTCTTCGACGGCGCGCCCTTCGCTTTCAAGGCCCAATGAATAGCGGAGCAGCATCGCCGCGGAAAGAATCGTCCCCAGGGGATTGGCTTTATTTTGCCCCGCGATATCCGGCGCCGAGCCGTGAATGGGCTCGTAGATGCCGAAGCCGCCGCTTCCAAGGCTTGCCGAAGGAAGCATGCCGATCGAGCCGGTCAGCACCGACGCTTCATCAGAAAGAATATCGCCGAACATATTGCTGGTGGCGATCACGTCAAATTGCGAAGGACTGCGGATAAGCTGCATCGCCGCGTTATCGACGTAAAAAAAATCGCAGCTAACGGCAGGGTATTCTTTTTTGACCCGCTCCGTTACTTCCCGCCAAAGCCTTGAGCTTTCCAGCACATTGGCCTTGTCGACCACGGTGAGTTTTTTTTGCCGCCGCGCCGCCGCTTCAAAGGCAACGCGGAGAAGGCGCTCAATTTCGTGAACCGAATACGACATGGTATCGTAAGCGTTTGAGCCGCCTTCGCCGCGGCCGCGTTCGCCAAAATAAATGCCGCCGGTTAATTCCCTTACGATAAGGATGTCGAAACTGCCGCGTTCGGCAAACGCCTTGAGCGGACAGGCGGCGCGCAATTGGGGGAGCAAAACCGCGGGGCGAAGATTGGCAAAAACGCCCAGTTCTTTCCTCAGGGTAAGGAGGGCGCGTTCAGGCCTCTGGCCGCCGGGGAGATTGTCCCAGGCGGGGCCGCCAAGGGCGCCCAAAAGCAGGGCCGCGCATTCGCGGGCCGCTTCCACCGTGCCGGGGGGCAGCGTATCGCCGTACCTGTCCCAGGCGGCGCCTCCCGCCTCGAGTTCGCGAAAGCCGAAGCTGTGCCCAAAGCGGGCCGCAACGGCGGCGAGGGTTTCCCGCGCGGGACCGATTACCTCGGGGCCTATGCCGTCTCCCGCGATAACGGCGATGGTACAATTCATGTTCCTTTATACCATGAATGTATATCATGAATGAATACCATGAATGAAGGGGCCGCGCCATTCTCCCTGCGTTGCGTCTTCGGCGTTCAGGCGTTATACTCGAATGAAGATCCCGCCCTGAAGGGCGGGGTAGTTGATCCCACTGCGGATAAGGAGCGTGAAAATGTCCATTCATATTGCCGCCAAAAACGGAGAAATTGCCGAAGCGATCCTGCTTCCGGGGGATCCCCTGCGGGCTCAATTTATCGCCGAAACCTACCTTGAAAACGCAAAGCGGTATAACGACGTGCGTAATATGTTCGGGTTTACCGGAACCTATAAGGGAAAGCCGGTTTCGGTACAGGGCACGGGCATGGGAATTCCGTCAATTTCCATTTATACTCACGAGCTTTTCCGTGACTACGGAGTCAAGCGGGCGATCCGCATCGGTACCGCCGGCGCCATACAGAAGACCGTCAAGCTTCGCGACATGGTGCTTGCCCAATCGGCGTGTACCGATTCGGCGGCAAACCGGTTCCGCTTTGGAGGCCGCGATTATGCCCCCACGGCAAGCTGGAAGCTCCTCAAGGCGGCTTGGGAAGCCGCCGCCGCGAAGGGCTGGGAGCCCGCGGTGGGTTCCGTGGTTTCGACCGACATCTTTTATTCCGGCGATGAGTGGAAACTTTGGGCCGAGTACGGCTGCCTTGCCATGGAAATGGAAACGGCGGAACTTTACACGGTGGCCGCCAAATTCGGCCGCGAGGCCCTGGGCATTCTTACGATATCGGACAGCCTTGTCTCCGGTGAAACTACCGGCGCCGCCGAACGGCAGAGCGCCTTTACCCGCATGATGGAAGTCGCGCTGGAAACCGCCGTTTCCTGAGCGGGCGGGACGCGTAATTGACAAAAACGCCCCTTTTGCTTTATCATGGAAAAACACGCCCAGATGGTGGAATTGGTAGACACGCTGGTTTCAGGTACCAGTGCCGTTAAAAGCATGGAAGTTCGAGTCTTCTTCTGGGCAAAAGAATACGGCCGCACCGCAAGGCGCGGAGCCCCGAAACAGGATGTTGAGGGGAGGAGGGTTGCCGGGGCAAGGTTTCAGCTACGGGCCTTTGAAAGTATCTCCGGGTTATCCGCTACATAGTTCAGGACATCGGCCATTATACCGGTGTAGCCCCGGCCCAAGGCCTTGTATTTTGCCAAAACTTCCGGCATAAGCCGGAGGGCTACCACGGGGCGGATGTCCTTCTTTTTCTGCGCTGCCCGCAAGGCGGCGAATTCGGCTAACGCTTCCGGCGTGGACCGGGGTGCGTCCTCCGTATAGTGAACAGGCCGCTTCGCTATCTTTTTTACCGCCTTGATTACTTCTTTAGGTGGCTTTTCTCCAACCCTTACCATCGATCTGATAATACCCATTGTAACTCCTCCGTTCCGGCTTGTCGGCCAAACGTGCCGATATAATCCGTTTACTCTCTTCGCGTTCCGTATAAACCACGAAAAGAACTCTTCCAACCATGCCCAGGGTTTGCCAGCGTTCTTCTCCTGACATGTTCCCTTCGCTTCTGTCCAGGCGTTCCAATCTTTCAGAATCGGCAAAGACGTATTGAGCCTGCTCAAAACTCAATCCCTCATGCTCTCGCTTGTTGGTCTCGTTCTTGTCATTGTCCCATTCAACGCCTTCCAGTTGCATAATTAAATTGTATTACTTTTAGTATAACTTGCCAAGAGGTATTTTCAGGTACTATCTAAACGACCGGATATAATGAAAGCGGGGAAAAAGAATATGAACCACGATACACAAAGGCGAGAACTTCTTCTTCCTTTGTGTCCTTCGTGCGCCTTAGTGGTTAAATATCTTAATAGTACTTTTAGTGTTTACAAGGTATTAGTCGCTTCCGCCCTGAGCTCTGCTTGCTTCCCCCTTCACCGCCTGTGCGCCGTCCTGTCTTGCCGGGCCCGGTAAACAGGCGGGTACGGTCCTGGCTGGCGGCTTTCCCATGCCCCGGAAAATCCTGAGAATAACGCTTGATAATACAATATATATACTGTATTATAAAAATATGACGGCACGGAAAAAGAATCCTCAAGGAAGCGGGGATTGAATAGGGGGATATATGACCTACTACTGTACCATCGAGACAGAAGGGGATGAGTATATAGCCCAGTTCCCCGATATGACCAAT
>JAITBL010000203.1 GCA_031283575.1 Treponema sp.
CGCCGAGACATTCCTTTGCCACGGCTATCGTGGCGGACATGCCGATACGGTCAGCGCCCGCGCCGAGTATTTCCAGAGTCCGTTCGAGGGTTTTAACGCCGCCGTCGATTTTGACGCCGACTTTATTTCCCACAATGCCCCTGACAAAGCGCACGTCGGCTTCTTCGGCTTTTTTGCCGGTGAGCGCGTTTGAAATTTTTACAAAGTCGCAGCCGCACTCGCGGATAAGCGAGAGTACGGTCTTTTTTTCTTCGTCACTGTAGAGCGACTGTTCGTAGATCGCCTTGATCAGACACTTGCCGCGGGCTATCTGCAAAAGTTCCTGAAGTTCACGGCGGGCGGCGTCCGTTTCGCCCGATTTAATGGCAAGAATGTTGACGGCCACATCCATTTCGACAGCGCCCCTGCGTATACATTCACGAAGCTCGGCGCTTTTGGCGGCGGCGGAAGCGGCGCCGTGGGGAAAGCCCGCGACCGAACAGACGGCGACGCCGGTTCGGGACAAAATGTCCGAAGCGCATTCGACATAGTAGGGAGAAACCACCACACTGGCGAGACCGTACTTGCCGGCAAGGCCGCACTCGGCGATTATTTTTTCGCGGGTAATAGACGGATCGAGCAGCGAATGTTCGAGTTTGCCCGGCACAGAGGCGTTTACGCCCTGTCCCCGTACCGTGCCGGGGGCCACATAAGCGGGCGCGCTGCCCGCGGCGGTATGTCCCGCCGGGGCGCCGCCGCGCGGAACAATGCCCGCGCCGAAACCGGCATTGTCAAAGGCCGGACCAATAAGCGCGTCCAGGGCCCTGTTGGTTTCTTTCATTATCTCGTCTACATTCATGTTGTTCCCTTATTCCTGACTTTTTATGACGGTGGTTTTTCCGTTAATGGTAAAACTGTCAAGAACACCGCAGATCGTATAATCGGCGATCAGTTCCTTGTCACCGGTAAACATGTTGGCCGCGCCGCCGTCTATGTTGACCAGCACCGTATCCCCTATTCCCGCGTGGGCGGTATCAAAGGCAATCTGCCGCTTGCCGTCGGGAGTTCCGTCGGGGTTGAGAAATTCCACAATCATCAGTTTGTAACCGTAAAAGGTTTTGTCCTTGATTGTGGATACGAGGTTGCCGACAACCTTCGCGATCTTCAAGAATTATACTTCCTCTCCGGGCAGACTCACTTGGGGAGTATGCCTTCCACATCGTCATGGGGAGAGGGAATCACATGGAGTCCGTAGAGTTCTCCAACGACCCTCGCCGCCGCCGCGCCCGCGTCAACCGCCGCCTTGACCGCGCCGGTATCGCCGCGTACCATAACGGTGACCAGGCCGCTGCCGATCTGCTCTTTGCCGACAAGGTGGACATTGGCCGCCTTGACCATGGCATCCGCCGCTTCGATGGCGCCGATAAGTCCCTTCGTTTCTACCATTCCCAACGCTTCTTTCATTTCAATCCTCCTGCATAATTTTTAGTCCCCGGTCCGGGGATCATTACAGTTCTTCATTGTAGGTATCGATAAAACCCACGATGGCCGCGTCCACGGGACAGAGATCCCTGCGGAACATTTTTGCGGCTTCCTTGGATCCGATCAGGTACACAAAATCTCCGGGTCCGGCCTGACGGGTTGAATCGGCGGCAACAATCGTGGCCGCTTCCTTCCCGTTTTCGACGAGCTTAACCGTAAGAAAGGGAATGTTCGCGGCATGCCCTTCCTTGACGGTTGCAACCACCGTGCCGGTAACCTTGCCGGTATACACTACTTTGCCGCCTTGACCGGTATTGAGGGAAGAATTCCTTCCACATCATTATGGGGCCGGGGAATAACATGGAGTCCGTACAGGTTCCCCACCCGCTTTGCCGCTTCGGCGCCGGCGTCGACGGCGGCCTTGACGGCGCCGACATCGCCCCGGACCATCACGGTCACCAGTCCCGAACCAATCTGCTGCTTTCCGACAAGCACCACATTGGCCGCTTTAACCATGGCGTCGGCCGCCTCAATCGCGCCGATAAGCCCCTTGGTTTCTACCATCCCTAACGCTTCCTTCATAAATACTCCTTAATATAGGCCGCTTTAGCGGCCAATGTTTAATCGGAAGGGAAGCGAAGCTTCCCGTTTACTCCTTAGTGTAGGCCGCTTTAGCGGCCAACGTTTAATCGGAAGGGAAGCGAAGCTTCCCGTTTGCTCCTTAATATAGGCCGCGCCGGCGGCCAACGTTTAATCGGAAGTTACGCAACGCGTAACGTTTACTCTCTATATCTATCTAAAAATCTATACTAAAAAATCGCCTCCGCGATTTTTTTATGGGGCGACGGAATAACCACGCTTGCCCCAAGCATCCCCTGTAATTCATCCAGCGCCTCGGCGGCCCGGACCGCCGACTCGACGGCCGCCACTTCTCCGGTAAAAAGCACAAAAGCTTTTCCGCCCAGACCACGGCCAAGGCGCACTTCGATAAGCTGTACCGCGGCGGTTTTTACGGCGGCGTCGGCGGCCATAATCGCGGCGCACATCGAGTAGCTTTCCATTACACCCAGAGCGTCCACGGCCCCTATCTCGGAAGAGGCGGCAATGGCCGGCGCGACCTGTTCATGTATCCCCGGTATCACGAGGGAATCGACAAGCGCGGAACCCGCGGCGTTTTTTCCCGCTTCCACCGACGAGCGTACCGCGGCAACTTCACCTTCGATCACGACAATGTATTTTCCCGCGCAGGCCGCCTGGCTTGTCGCAAGCGTCACTTCGGCGGCTTTCATCATGGCGTCTCCGGCAAGAATTCCCAGCGGTATGGACATGGTTTCTATCATTCCCAACGCGTTTTTCATCACGTCATCTCCGCCTTAATTTCGATAAACTCCGCGCTCACCGCGCTTACCACGCCGTCGATCGAAGCGTGAATAGGCGCGCCCAATCCTTCGGCGGCGGCGATAAGCGCGCCTTTTTTGACGGCGGCGCCGTTTTCCACCACCGCTTTACAGGGAACGCCGATATGCATCTTGAGGGGAATCCTTACCCGCGAAACTTTTTCGGTAAAGGGAACCAGGGGCGCGTCGCGGTCATAGCGCTTGAGATCAAGGCGCGCGAGCAGGCGCGCCGACGGAACTTTTTTATTGGCGATTCCCCTGTCGGCTTCTCCCGCGGTTTCTCTTTTGGGTTTTACCCCTTCGGCCATGAGCGCCTTTTTAAAATTCCCCATGACGACATGAGGGGCAAGGCCGAAGTTACAGGCATAGTACGAGCAGAGCCCGCAGTCACAGCAGCTAAAGAGCGTGTTTACCCTGCCCAAAAGTTTTCCCCGTTCCGCCGCCAGAGAACGCATGGCCTTGTGCGGAGACACGCCAAGACCCAAAGCGGCGCGGGGACAGAGCTGGGTACAGAGCGAGCACTGGCAGCACACCGCGCGCGCCATTTTTGCCTGACGGGAAGGATCGACATTTTTGTACGAAAGTATCCTGTGGTTTTTCGGAAGGGGAATAATTCCGCCCGTCGTCTTCGTTACCGGCTCGTCAAGGCTCCTCACGGTAAAGCCCATAAGGGGGCCGCCCGCAATCACTTCGTAGTCATCGGCGGCGCCGGAGACAAAACCGCCGGCCGCCCTGATAAGGGAGGCGATAGGCGTGCCGATGGGTACTTCCACGGTAACGGGATTTTTTACGGCGCCGGTTACGGTGAGTACCTTGCCGGTTACCGGCTCGCCGTCAAGGGCGGCGGAAATATTAACCAGCGTCGCCGCGTTGCACACCACGCAGCCAACGTCAAGGGGAAGGCCCCCCGTGGGGACCACACGGCCGGTGATGTCATACACCAATGTTTGTTCATCACCCGACGGGTATGTACTCTTCATCAAATGAAAACTTATCCCCGTTCCGGCGGCCGCTTTGGTAAGCGCGGCCACGGCGAGTTCGTAATGGCGCTTGGTGGCAATCACCGTATTGGCGGCGCCGGTCGCTTCGGCGGCAGCGAGAAGGGCGCGCACAATCTCCGCCGCTTTCGTTTCCATAAGCCGCCGGTCGGATCGGAGCAGCGGTTCGCATTCGGCGCCGTTGGCGATAAGATATTCCGGCTTGAAGATACCTCCGGCGGGGCCGCTCGAGTTGAGCTTGACGTGGGTGGGAAACCCCGCGCCTCCCGCGCCGACAATGCCCGCGTTCCGGACCAGATCCAGAAAACTCATACTATCCTGA
This sequence comes from Treponema sp., assembly GCA_031283575.1. Taxonomy (GTDB): domain Bacteria; phylum Spirochaetota; class Spirochaetia; order Treponematales; family Breznakiellaceae; genus JAIRYT01. The sequence goes on from JAITBL010000203.1 coordinate 4,179, forward strand.
AGTCCCCGTAAAGAACGCAGCGGCGGGAGCGGGTAAAGGAATGAGCCGCGGTAAGTCCTTCGCCGGTGGGCGTCGCGATGGTAAGGGTGGCGTACCCTTCGCCGTTAAATCCGAGCCCCGAATACGAGGGGGCGTTCTTGACAAAGATCGTCGTGTTAAGGGCGTGAGCCGCGCAGCTCATGTTTCTGATATTGGTAGAATGGATCAGCGCCGAATGTTGGCAGCCCTGTTCGGCGCGGATTGCGTGGGCAACGGCGTCGTCAATGTCCCGCACCCGCGCGATTCCCAGCACGGGCATGAGCATTTCGGTCATGATGAAAGGATGAAACGGATCCACTTCGGCGATAACGAGAGCGGGTTCGCCCGAAAAAGCAACGCCCGCATCACGCAGGATCAGGGAAGCATTGCGCCCCACATACTTCCGGTTGATTACATATTTGCCGTCTTTGTTGATCAAAGTTACCGCGAGGACTTTGTTGATATCGCCGCCCTTGATGAGGAAGGCGCCGTTTTTTATCATTTCGGCGATAAGGGCGTCGGTAACGCTGTCAAAGGCAAAGACTTCTTTTTCGGCCACGCAGAGCACATTGTTGTCAAAGGAAGCGCCGTCCACAATGTCCTTTGCCGCCTTCGCGAGTATTGCCGTGTCGTCCACGATCACCGGCGGATTACCGGGACCCGCGGCAATTACTTTTTTTCCCGTTTTCATTGCCGCCCTGACAACGGCTTCGCCGCCGGTAATCGACAAAAGGGGAATTGCCGGATGAGCCATGACCGCCGCGCCGGTTTCCAGGGTCGGCTCGCGTACCGTGGTGATGAGCCCCTCGGGGCCGCCGGCGCCGGTGACGGCTTCGTTCAACACACGCATCGCTTCCTGGGAAACTTTTTTTGCCGCCGGATGCGGATTGAATACCACGGCGTTGCCCGCGGCGATCATGCTGATCGAATTGTTGATCACCGTTGACGGAGGATTGGTCGAAGGCGTGATCGAAGCGATGACGCCGAAGGGCGCCATCTCGACAAGGGTAAGTCCGTAGTCGCCTGACCACGCCCGCGTTTCAAGATCCTCGATACCCGGAGTTTTATTCGCCGCCAAAAGATTTTTAAGAATTTTATGCTCCACATGACCGTAGCCGGTTTCATCGTGAGCCATTTGGGCAAGCTTTCGCGCGTTGTCCCTGCCGGCGCCGCGCATCGCCTCGATAAGCCTGCCCCGCTCTTCCAGGGTCATGGCCGCGAGTACGCGCTGCGCCGCCTGCGCCCGCGCTACCGCCTCGTCCACCGTGTCAAAAAGCCATCCGCCGGGGACAGACGCCCGGCGTACGGAAGGGCCGGCCGTTCCGTAAACGACGGCGGGGTTAATGCCGGCGCCGCCGAGACCGGAAGTAACTTTCGAAGCGATCGCTTCAATTTCCTGTTTGGTCATTTCAGTGTCCCCATATCCTCTGCCCAAGTCCCGCAAGCGGCCTCACGGTTTTAACCCCTCGGGTGTTTCCCTGTGTTTGTCAAAAATACGCTTTTGGTTCATGTCGATATAATCAATGATCGCGATGATCGTATTATCCGCCGGTTTGTTTTCGGTCAGCGCCGTCTGGCGCGAAGAAGAACCGGACACCGTCATGACGACTTCCCCCTCGCCCGCGCCCACAGCGTCAATGCTGACGTTTGGCGCGCCTTTTTCCTGAAAGCTGTCGAGATCGATATTCCGCGTAAGGAGGAGCTTGAGTCCGTTCAGCTTCTCCGATTTGTTGGTACTTACCACCGTACCGATTACCCTGGCTATCTGCATAGGTTCTTCCCTTTAAGGCAAGCGCTTTATCGCGATTCCCTTTTCTTTTGCCCGATCCGCCGCGGCGGGGCTGACAAAACCTTTGGCGCTGCAATAAACGGCGCCGGCCCCCGACATGAGGGCTTTGTTCACATCACGCTCGGTTACAAGGTCGAGGGCCGCGTCAACGGCCGTTCCCGCAAACGGAGCGGCCGCCGTCATGATCGAAGCGGCGGACGCCATCTCCAGTATCGTACCGCAGAGGAGGCCCGATCCGTTCGCCTCGTCGGTATCCAGGTGCGCTTCCAAATCGAAACCCGCGGCGACCCGTACCACAACGCCGCCCAGCACGCCCTCGCGCGGAGGCGGCAGTTTAAGCGAAACGGCGTCGCCGTCTTTAAGGCCGTACACGGCGGCCTGTTCCGGCGACAGATGGACGTGCCGCGCCGCGACAATCACACCCGACGGCAAATCGACCGTACCGGCGGGACCGCGCAGGGTACAACCCGGCGTTCCCTCAATTTTGCCGCTCATGCGGACGACGGGTTTAATCCCCAAAGTATAGGTGTCGGTAATCGAAAGCTCGACCTGGGTTGCCCCGCGTACCGGCCCCAGCACCCGCACCGCCTTGAACAATCCCCTGGGCCCCGCCGCCTCGAGCGTCTGCTCGCTGGCAAATTCCCCATGCTGGGACAATTCACTTTTGGGAGTAAGCCGCGCTCCCGTTCCAAAAAGAATTTCCAGATGTTCCTGCGCAAGATGAATGTGACGCGCCGAAATCGCCGCGGGAATATAGTACAGGCCCCGCTTCGCAAGCTCAACGAGAACCGCCGTGCGAATCAACTGTTTTAACCGCGCCTCGTTCACCGGTTTGCCAACGCCTAATACGACTGCCTGGTCAGCGTCACATTTCCTGTGGGGCACTTCGCTTTACAGGCGCCACAGTTGACACATTCCTCTGCCGGAATATCGAATTCTCCTTTTACGATACGAATGCCCTTGCTGGTACCCATGCGGGTCGCGCCGGCCTTGATCATGTCGTCGCAGATTTTACGGTCGTTAACGCCGGTAGAAGCCTTAACGCCGACGCCCGCGCCCACTACCTGGCGCATCAGTTTAATATCTTCAACGGTTGCCGTACCTCCGCTAAAGCCGCTGCAGGTTTTTACAAAATCGGCGCCGGCTCTTTTGGCAAGAACGCAGGCCGCGACTTTTTCTTCATCGGTAAGGAGCCCCGTCTCAATGATCACTTTAACAAGAGCCTGGGGATGGGCGGCGCTTACCACGGCAAGTATGTCGTTATACACCACATCGTATTCCCTGTCTTTGAGCGCGCCGATATTGATCACCATGTCGACTTCTTCGGCGCCGTTCTTGATCGCGTCGGTCGCTTCGGCGGCCTTGATAAAGGAGGTATTGGCCCCCAGAGGAAAACCAATCACCGCGGCGCATTTGACGCCGCTTCCCTTGAGTTCCCGCACCACATAGGGAACATTGGCCGGATTTACACAGACGGCGGCAAAGTGATACTGCCTGGCCTCGTCACAAAAACGCTTGAGGGTTGATTTGACCGTGTCGGGCTTGAGCACCGTGTGATCGATATATTTTGCGTAACCCGCGTCATAACCGGCGCTGGCTGTTCTTGGCGCCGCCGGAGAGGGATTGGGAGCGGGAATATTTTGCATACCGGCCTTTTCGATCACCGTCGCGGTTACCTGTTTGACAATTTCGTTGATATCCATAACGTATTCTCCTTCTTTATTTGTACCATCAATTCAAGCCCCTGTCATCCCTTTTTTCCAAAGCCGGCATAGCGCCCTTCAAACCCCGGTTTAATACCCTTTGATCTTCTCGCCTTTAATGATTTTTACCCCGCCGCTGGTTCCCAAACGGGTAGCGCCGGCGTTTATCATGTTGAGCGCGTCGTCGAAATTTCTGACCCCGCCGGCCGCTTTGACGCCCATGACCGGGCCGACGGTTTTTCGCATAAGCGCCACGTGCTCGGGAGTGGCTCCGGCGGTGGAGAAGCCGGTGGAGGTTTTTACAAAGTCCAGTTCGGCCCGTTTGGCAATTTCGCAGGCCCGGACTATCTCCTCGCCCGTCAAAAGGCAGGTTTCGATAATTACTTTTAACAGCACGGTATAACCGCAGGCCTTTCGAACGGCGCGCATATCATCTTCCACAAGCCGGAAATCACCCGCTTTCATCGCGCCGACATTCATGACCATATCTATTTCCCGTGCGCCGTCCTCAATGGCACAGGTCGTTTCAAAAGCCTTGGCCCTGGTACTCATGGCGCCCAGGGGAAAGCCGGCCACCGAACAGACTTTAACGCCCGAGCCCGCAAGATTTTTCGCGCAGCGCGCCACATGGGCGCTGTTCACGCAGACCGAAAAAAACGAATACTGTTTTGCCTCATCACAGAGTTTATCTATTTCCGCCGGTTTGGCGTCCGCCTTAAGGAGCGTATGATCAATGTACCGCGCCAAATCCGCCGGAGCAAGCGATGCTTTGGAAGTCGCCGGCGCGGAAACCCCGCCTGTCAGGAGCCCCGTCTTTGACAGCTGTTCCATCACTTCCCTGGTGATGATCGCAACCAATTCCCTGTTTTCAATAGACACACAATCCTCCAAAACACCCTCGTGTTTATTTATTTATCCGGCAATGTTAAATTACGGTAAAATTGTTTCCCCGGCAAAAATCATTACCTTGTTTTTTTGATGAACGGCACAATCTTGTCGTTGATACCGGGGCCAAAAAACCTGAAAATTACCAACGGTTCTTTTCCGGTATTCCTGAGGAATACCGGGATTTTATCACCGGCGCCGGTATTGAACTGATTATCGCGTAAGGGTGTTAATCCATGTAATATCCGCCGTTGATGTTGACGTTTTCGCCGTTGATAAAGCCCGCCTCGTCGGAAGCGAGGAACATCATCAGGTTCGATATGTCTTCAACGGTGCCAAGGCGGCGGACGGGGATTTTGGCGGCGGCGTCCTCGCGGCGGCCTTCGTCCCAGTAGGCCATGAGTTTGGTCATGACGGCGTGGGGGGCGATGCTGTTACAGGTAATGCCGAAGGGCCCCAGGTTATAGGCCACTGAACGGGTTGCCGACAACAGCGCGCCCTTGGAAGCGCCGTAGGCAAAGGTCGTGGAATGATCCCCCATCTTTCCGCAGATGGAAGAAACATTGATGATCCTTCCGTACTTTTGCTTTTTCATAATCGGCGTTACCGCGCGGATCGCGTAGAGCGCGCCTTTAACGTTGATGTCAATCGTGGCGTCGATCAGGGCGTCGGTCGTTTCCTCAATGGGAAAGTTTTTAAGTATTCCCGCGTTATTCACCAGAATGTCAACGCGCCCATAGGCTTCCACGGTTTTGTTTACGAGGGCGTCAACTTCGGGCCGGCTGGAAACATCGCAGCGGACCGCAAGATGGGCAATCCCCGCTTCGGCAAGCGCGTCATCCGCCTCTTTAAGGGAACTTTCGTCTACATCGGAAATAACGACCTTTGCCCCTTCACCGGCCATATCGCGGGCAAGCTGAAAGCCTATACCCTGGGCCGAACCGGTAATGATCGCAACCTTGCCGGTAAATCTGTCTTTACGCATTCAA
>JAITBL010000208.1 GCA_031283575.1 Treponema sp.
CGCCGTCCCTTTCCAGCGCTTAAAGCGCCGGTTTAACGGCCTGGCGCAGGAGAAGCCGCAGCCGCGCAGCCTGACGGCGCACTTCTTCGGGAGCGGGACCGCCGCCGAGTTTTCGGGCCCTGACGCAGGCAAGCGGCTCCAGGGCGGCGTAGATGTCGTCTTCGAAGAGCGGCGATTTTTCCTTAAGCTGGGAAAGCGTCCGCTCGCCGACGGAGCGCTGCCCCGCGGCAATACAGTCCCTGACCAGGCCCGCCGCCGTTTCGTGGGCTTTGCGGAAGGGCACGCCCTTCCGCACAAGGTATTCGGCCGCGTCGGTGGCTTCAAGAAAGCCTCCGGCGCAGGCCGCCTTCATGCGCTCCGCGTTAAAGGCGGCGGCGCTTATCATGCCGCGAAACATCCGCAGGCAGGCGTCAAGTGTGTCAAGACTGTCGAAGAGCGCTTCTTTGTCTTCCTGCAGATCCTTGTCATAGGCGTAGGGAAGCCCTTTCAGCAGCGTCAACAGGGTTACCAGATTGCCGGTGGTCCGCCCCGCTTTTCCGCGTATCAGTTCGGCAAAGTCGGGATTCTTTTTTTGGGGCATAATCGATGAACCCGTACTCCACGCTTCGGACAAAACGATAAAACCGAATTCCTCGCTGGCCCACAGGACAATGTCTTCACAAAAACGCGAAAGGTGCACCATGGCGATGGAAACGGCGGCGGCGGTTTCCAGGGCAAAGTCGCGATCGGCCACCGAGTCCATGGCGTTGACGCCGGGCGCGGCAAAGCCCAGGGCCCTTGCCGTCGCTTCGCGATCCAGATCCAGCGTGGAACCGGCGAGCGCTCCCGAACCCAGGGGGCACTCGGCCGTAATACGGGAAAGGGCGTCGGCAAAGCGCTCCCTGTCGCGGATCAGGGCGCAGGCCCAGGCGCAGAGCTGAAAGCCCGCCGTTACCGGCTGGGCCCGCTGAAGGTGGGTGTAGCCGGGCATAACCGTTTCGGCGTGTTCTTCGGCCCTGTCCAAAAGCACGGCGGCGGTTTGGGACAATTCTTCCCTCAGCCGGGGAATGATCCGCATAAGGTAAAGGCGAAAATCAACGGCGACCTGATCGTTCCGGCTCCGGCCGGCGTGAAGCATGCGGCCCGCGTCGCCGAGTTTTTCGGTAAGGAGGCCCTCGATAAGGGAATGAATGTCTTCGGCGGTAACGTCCGCGGCCGGAAACGCGTCAAGACCTATTGCCGCCAAACCTTTGGCGGCAATCCCGGCGGCAAGGCGCTCAAGCTCGCCGTCCAGCGCCGCGGCGGCTTCGGCGGGAATAATTCCCCGCGCGGCCAGCATGGCGGCGTGGGCGCGGCTGCCGGCAATATCATCGAGGGCAAGGCGCCGATCCACGGCGAGCGACGCCTGGAAAGCGAAGGCGGCGGAATCGGGCTTTTCTTTTAACCTGCCGGCCCACAGGACGTCCGCCGCCCTCGGAGCGCCGCCGCTCCGTTTTTCTTCCACGATCAGCCCGCGGTTCCCCTGGACTTGGCGTCCCGCGGAATCTTTAGCGCCGCTTTCTGCGTTTCCCGATCGGAGACTTTTCCCTTCACGCCCGGCTTTGCCCCCCGCTTTGCCGGCGGAGCGCCCCCGGGCGTCTGCATCATGGCCCGCACCAAAACGGGAAGGCCGTAGAGGCGGATAAAGCCCCGCGCGTCGGCGTGGTCGTAGAGTTCGCCGGTGGTAAAACTGGCGATGGAAGCGTTGTACAGGGAATAGGGCGAGGAAGCGCCGGCGGCGCTGATCGAGCCCTTGTACAATTTAAGGCGCACCGTTCCGCTTACCGTCTGCTGGGTTGTATCGACAAAGGCGGAAAGGGCTTCGCGCAGAGGGGTGAACCACAGTCCGCCGTAGATCACTTCCGCCAGTTTTTGGGAAACGATCTGCTTGAAGGAATAGGTCTGCCGATCCAGGCAGAGGTGTTCCAGTTCCTGATGCGCGTAGTACAGTATGCTGCCCCCGGGGGTTTCATACACGCCCCGGCTCTTCATTCCCACGACGCGGTTTTCTACAATGTCGGCAATCCCCACTCCGTGTTCGCCGCCGAGTTTATTGAGCGCCCTGACAAGCTCGACGCCGCCAAGTTTTTTGCCGTCAAGCGTTACCGGAATTCCCTTTTCAAAACCGATCTCCACATAGGCGGGTTTTGCCGGAGCTTTTTCGGGCGGCACGCTCATCTGCAGCATGCGTTCCAGCGACGGTTCGTTGGCGGGGTCTTCGAGATCAAGCCCCTCGTGGGAAATGTGCCACAGGTTATCGTCGCGGCTGTACGAATCTTCCTTCTTCATGGGAACAGGAAGTTTGCGCGCTTCGAGATAGGCGATTTCTTCTTCGCGGCTCTTGAGATCCCAGGTACGCCAGGGAGCGATAATTTCGATGTCCGGCGCCAGCGCCATGATCCCCAAATCGAAACGTACCTGATCGTTGCCCTTGCCGGTAGCCCCATGGGCGATGGCCCCCGCCTTGACCTTGCGCGCATGTTCCACCAGCACCTTGGCGATAAGCGGGCGCGCGGTACTGGTTCCCAAAAGGTACTTGTCCTCGTAGAGGGCGTTGGCCTTGAGGGCCGGCCACACATAGTGTTCCACATATTCTTTTTGCACGTCAACAATCACGCAGGAAGCCGCTCCGGCGTCGAGGGCCCGCTGCCTGACGGACTTCCAGTCGGCCTGCTGCCCCAAATCCACGCAGACCGCGGCAATATCGCGGTCATAGTTTTCTTTGAGCCAGGGGATGATTACGGTGGTATCGAGTCCGCCCGAATAGGCCAGGACGATCTTTTGCTTCATGCATGCCAGTTTATCACGCGGACATTTTACCGGCAAGGGTACGGAGTGAAGCGTTTCATTGCAAGAACGCCGTATGCATGGTATAGTTGTTTTTGATGGAACACAGCGTTACCAAAACCTTCGGTATTCTTACCTCGGGCGGGGACTGTCCCGGACTTAACGCCGCCATTCGCGGAGTATGCCGCGCCGCCTACGACCGCTATCACATGAACATCCTTGGAATCGCCAATGGTTACCGCGGCCTTATCGACGGGGGGGAAGCGAACGTGCGGCCCCTTAACCCCGCCGACTTTTCGGGGATTTTGACGCGGGGCGGAACGATTCTTGGCACCAGCCGCGAAAAGCCCTTCAAGGCCGACGACATCGGCGCGGACAAGGTTAAGGCGATCAGGGAAAATTACCTCAAGTACAAACTGGACTGCCTCGTGGTACTGGGGGGAAACGGCACCAATACCACCGGTTACCTTCTTTCCCAGGAAGGCCTTAACGTGCTCGGCCTGCCCAAGACAATCGACAACGACATCGAAGGTACCGAACGCGCTTTTGGTTTTCATTCGGCCATCAATATCTGCACCGACGCGATTGACCGGCTTCACTCAATCGCGGCAAGCCACAACCGCATTATGGTGATCGAAACCATGGGCCACAAGGCCGGCTGGCTGGCCCTGTACGCGGGAATCGCCGGGGGAGGGGACGTAATCCTTATTCCCGAAATTCCCTATGACATAAAAGCCATCGGCGCCCATCTTGTGGAGCGTTCGCGGCAGGGCAAGTGCTTCTCGCTGGTAGTGGCCGCCGAAGGCGCCCTTTCAATCGAAGAAAGCAAAATGGAAAAAAAGGATCGTAAAAAATACCGGGCGGATCTGGGCCTGCCTTCGATCGCCTACCGAGTTGCCCGCGAAATTGAAGCGGAAACCGGCATGGAAACCAGAGCCACCGTACTCGGCTACGTTCAGCGCGGCGGCACTCCCAGCGCTTCCGACCGCATCCTTGCCACGAGCCTGGGAACAGCGGCGGCCGGCCTTTTGGCGCGGGGCGAATACGGCCGCATGGTCGTCCAGACGTACGGCAGCATCGCGTCGGTCGATCTTTCGGTCCCCGCCGGAAAGATCAAAAAAGTACCCCGCGATCATCCCATGCTGGACACCGCCGCCGCGGTGGGAACCTGTCTGGGCGTTTAAACGGGCTATGGACGCCTGCGAAGCCAAACTGCTTTAACGGCGTTTGGTAAGTATAATTTCGCTAAAACCTTCATCCCCCAATCCCAGGCTTAACGGTTCAGGGAAAACAACCTTGAGTTTGTTCCGGCGACGGTTAATTTCCAGCGACTGATCACCCGGTGAAAAAGAGCCGGCCGCCGTGGACATTTCGTACACCATGGAATAACCGTCAA
>JAITBL010000213.1 GCA_031283575.1 Treponema sp.
GGGGAGTTTGTTCCAGGAGAGGTACAGCGACATCGGGTGGGCCAGAACCGCCTTGCCGCCAGCGCCGTGGATCAGCTCAACGGCGCGCGCGAAACCCAGACCCGCTCTGGGTACATAGAAAGCCCGCCCCTTCCCCAGGTAACGGTCAAAGGCCTGTTTCTGGTTACGCACAAGGCGCCGCTTGACAAGAAAAAACCCGAAATGGGGCCGGCCCACAAGATCCCCGCCGGCGAACGCGGCAATCTCCCCGTAATCGGCTTCAATGCCCGCCGCCCGCATTTTTTCGAGCATCAGGTGGTTCCGCCGTTCACGGGCCTGGGCCAAAAACGTCAGCTCCGCGGTAAATTCGGGCAAAATGCGCCGTAAATTCAGTCCCAACAGGTGAAATTCACCGTTTACCGGCGGAATTCCCGGCGAAAATTCACCCCCTTCGGCGTTTTCAGTCTGAATTTCCAGCTCAACCCCGGGGATAAAGCGAATTCCCAGCCTTTCGGCGGCCCGCTGGGCGCCCAAAAGGCCCGCTATGGTATCGTGATCCGTCAAAGCAAAGGCGCCAAGCCCCCGTTTCGCGGCGAATTCAGCCAATTTTTCGGGCGTCAGGTCCCCGTCGGAGGCGGTTGAATGAGTGTGCAGGTCGATCATGCGCTTCGATTATGACAGATTCCCGCGAAAAAATCAGGGTAAAAAATACGCCCCATTCTGCCGATAATCATATGACAATTCCACCGGCGTGGAATTGACGGATTAGCCCATGAATCATACAATAAAGGGAATGAGGCGGAATAGTATTGTCTGATTTTGTACTGAGGAACGGGATTATCGTGAGCGGAGCCAAAAAGCCACACAAGAGTTCTTTGGGCGTTCAGGGCGGGTACATTGCCGGCTCGGGAGCGACGCCAGTGGATCTTAAAGGCGCTTCCTGCGTATACCCGGGACTGATTAACACCCACGACCACCTCCAGGGCAACTACCGGCCCGCGGTAGGACCCAAGCCGGGCCAATTCTACCTGACCTGGCTCCCCTGGGACAACGACCTCAAGGCGTCGGACACCTTCAAAGAACGTTCCCAGCTTACCCGTGACGACCTCTATGCCCTTTCGGGGTACAAGTGCCTTTTTGCCGGCGTTACTACGGTAAACGATCACTTTCCGCAAAAATTCAATTCCGAAATACTGCCGACCCTGCCGATCCGAGCGATCCTTGAATACGGTCTGGCCCATGAAGCGTCGTCATACGATCTCAAGTGGGGGGACGGCCTCAAAATCGAGCACGAAAGGGCGAAGAAAAACAAGTGGCCCTTCATCACTCATCTGGCTGAAGGCTTTGACGAAGAAGCGATGAACGGGGTGGACTATCTGGAAAGCCTCAATATTCTCGACAGGCACTGTCTCCTTATCCACTGCATAGCCCTGAGCGATAATGACATCAAAAAAATAGCCGCCGCCGGCGCCAGTGTTTCCTGGTGCGGTTTCTCCAACATGTTCATGTTCAATGTAACCTGCAAAGTACGCAAACTTATGGAAGCGGGCGTCAACATGACCATAGGCACGGACTCGTCCGCTACGGGCACCGCCAATCTCCTTGCCGAAATCAAATACGACCGTGAATTGTACCGCAGCCTCTACGGCGAAGACCTTCCGGCCAAAGCCATTTTTAATATGATCACCGACAATGCCGCAAAGGCGTTCTGGATGGATCAAAAAACAGGAACCCTCGAAGAGGGCAAGCTTGCCGATATTCTCGTGGTCAGGCAAAAAAACGACGATCCGTACGAAAACCTCGTGAATGCCGCCATGGAAGATATAGAACTCCTCGTTCTGGAAGGTACGCCGATCTACGGCGAACTGCGTTTCCTCGACGTCTGCGGGGGAGAGCTTCCCGCGGACTATACCCAAATTACTGTGGGAAATCGTCCCATGTTTGTTAAGGGAGATCCCGCCGGGCTTTACCGCGAGTGCCGCAAAAAAATCGGTTTCAGGAAAGAGCTTGATTACCTGCCCTTTGAGCCGGGGGAATAGCGATGCCAAAACCATTTCAGTACCGGGCCGGTTCGGTTATTTACTTTCAGGGAGACAACGCGGACAAAATTTATATCGTCCAGTCCGGCAAAGTCAACCTGAGTTATCAGGATATTGAAACCGGCGATGATGTCCACGACCTGGTGCAGCCGGGGGAATTCTTCGGCGTCAAGTCGGCCCTGGGCCGCTATCCGCGGGAAGAAAACGCCATCGCCCTTCAGGACGCCGCGACCATGGCCTTTACTCCGGGCGAGTTCGAGACCCTGGCCATGTCCAATACCCGCATCATCATGAAGATGCTCAAGGTTTTTTCCAACCAGCTTAGGCGTATCCACCGGCAGGTATCCAATCTTATGGAAAAAACCGAGGAAGTAAGCCCCGAAACAGGCCTGTTCAATGTGGGTGAATATTACCTTAAAAACAAACGCTTCTTTCAGGCCCGCTATGTATTTTCGCGTTACCTTACCTATTATCCTTCGGGACATAACGCCGCCCAGGCGGCCAAAAATCTGGAGCTTGCCGAATCTCAGGGCGGCTCCATGCCGCAGGCCGTTTCCCGCGATTCGGCGGTTTCCGTTCTTTCAGGCGATTCGTTCGGGGCGGCCCCGCAGCCCCAAAAGCTGGGGGATACCGCCAAAGCCTATTACGACGCGGTAAGCATGATCAGCCAGGAAAAATACCAGCAGGCCTACCTTTCCTTCAAAAAAATCGCGGACGCGGGCGAAGACCCCGAGTATACCGCCAAAAGCACGTACGAAATCGGCCGCTGCCTCTTCCTTCTTAACAAATCCGACGATTGTATCAAATATTTTACCGGCATGATCACCAAGTATCCCCGGCACCCCGATCTGGGGAGCGCCCTTTACTTTATGGGACAGAGCTACGAAAAGCTTGGCCGCAAAGATCAGGCGGCAACCTTCTATAAAAAGATCCTCACCATGACCAATGATGATGATGACGCGGTAAACATCAAAGCCAAGCGGGCTCTTAAGGCCCTGGCGGGGGAATAACATGGCCATGGATATGGCGGCTTTTGGCCGTTTTGCCAGAACCTTTCAGGCAGGGGAAATGATCTTTTCGGAGTTCGAGCCCGGCGACACTTTTTACCTGATCCAGTCCGGCCGCGTGGAGCTGGTCAAGATTATCGGGGACATTGAAAAAACCCTCGACATACTCCAGCCGTCAGAAATGTTCGGCGAAATGGCGATCCTCGAAAATTCCCCCCGATCCGCCACCGCCATTGCCCTGGATACGGTTAAAGTCCTTGAATTTAACCGGCAGAACTTCGAAATCCTTATGCTGGGAAACCCCCAGATTGCCCTTAAACTCCTCAAAATGTTTACCAAGCGGATATACGACAGTAAACGCCGTTTTATGATCCTTACGCTGGACGATGATCAGGCCAAAGTTGCCGACGTTTTCCTTATGCTGGATGAATCGAACCCCACCATTGACAAAACAACCGAGCGGCGGGAATTCAAGACGACCGTAGACGATATTGCCCACTGGGCGGGAATGAGCGTTGCCCAGGCGCGGGCCCTCATCGATCATTTTGTCAACCAGCGGCGTATGGAACTGTACAACGGCAAAATTGTCGTCAAGAATATTAATGATTTTTCACGCTTTGTCGCTTCCCGCCGCAAAAAAGTTTAACCGTCAG
>JAITBL010000049.1 GCA_031283575.1 Treponema sp.
AACGGGAAGAAGACTAACGGCGGCTTCCGTCAAAGCCGCGCTCAAAACAAACTAAGCTGAACCGGCTTGAACGAAAAACTCTTCCGCTGTATCGGCGAAGGCCCATACCGGAGGATCGCCTCCCTGTGTTCTTTTGTCGGATACCCTTTGTGTTTATCGTAACCGTATTCCGGGTAAAACCACGAATAACGCAGCATCATCCTGTCCCGGGCCGTTTTTGCCAGTATCGAAGCGGCCATCACTTCGGGAACCAGCGCGTCGGCCTTGACGAGGGCCCGGCAGGGTATGGGAAGATCGGGGCAGTATAACCCGTCGGCGATTGCTGTAAGCGCACCGGCCGGCGCGTCCTTAAAAAAAGCGGCCCGGGCGTATTCCGGAAAGGCCCCGGCCAGGGCTTCCCAGGCTCTTTTCATGGCAAGAAGGCTTGCCCGCAATATGTTGATCCTGTCTATTTCCGGCGCTTCCGCCCAGCCTATACCCCAGGCCGCCTTTTCCGTTATCAGCGCCGCCGCCGTGTTCCGCCTTTTTTCGTCAAGTTTTTTTGAATCGTCAAGGATGTCCAGGGGAAAACTCCCGGGAAGGATAACGGCGGCGGCGGAAACCGGCCCGGCCAATGGCCCGCGGCCCGCCTCGTCCAGGCCCGCCAGCAGGCCGGGCCGCCCGGCGGATTGCATGGCAGTTCGCGCGGCGGGTTTCGGGCCGGGCGAGGAACCTTTAACGGTCACGGCTTTTCAAGAACGGACAAAACGGCCCGCAGCTCTCCGTCCCGCCTGTAGTAGTACTCTTCCAGTTCCTGCGGGGAAAGGCCGACCAGTTCATGGCTCATATAGTGGATCCATCTGTCTTCGTCATTGACCGACAGTTCGTGCTTCCGGCACCAGTAATCGGGCTGGACGGGAAGCTGCTCGTCTTTGTCAAAAAAATACTTGTAGTCGTGAACCGCCACTTTCAGGTCCCGCCGGGGAATGCCCCTTTCCAAAATGATTCCCGCAAGGTGGTTGATCGTCTTCCCGGAATCAAAAATATCGTCAACAAGAAGTACCTTGTCCCCTATTCGCAGATGTTCGGGCGCATAGGTCCAGCCCTCAACCTTGATCTGATCCGACTTCCGCACATCCGTATACGAACGGGCGACTACCGCGGCATAGTAAACCGGCCGGCCCTGGTGTTTTATCACCTTGAAGTATTCGCTTATCACATTGCCCAGGTAAGCCCCGCCCCGCAGGGACACGTAGATTACATCGGGCATAAAACCATCATTGTAAATTCTACAGGCAAGCTTGAGGGCATTGTCCCGCACTATGTCATAGGGGAGAAATTCTTTCTTCATGGAAAAAGCATAGCACAACAGGGGCGAACCTTCAACGAACTGAAGGCGGCATAACCGCGTAAAATGCCGTTTCGCGCTCTGATAATAGTTGTAATATACTATTGCAACTTTTTGATAAAAGTTATCACTTCATATTGCATTATTATTTTGTTGTGATATAATCGTTTTATGGTACTAAGCATGGAAGATCTTATCCGGGAATGGCAGGAACGGCCTTTACCGGAATTGACCCACAGGGATCTTGCCGTAAAGCTAAAGGGAAGCCTTGCGGTCTCCATTATCGGCATGAGGCGAAGCGGCAAAACGTGGCGGCTTTTTCAGGAAATGGAAACCCTCGCAAAAGAAGGCGTACAAAAAAACCGGATGCTCTACTTCAACTTTGACGATTCCCGGCTTGCCTCCCATGACGGTACGGGGCCGGAACTGCTCAACGAGCTTCTGGAAAGTTATTTCAGGCTTTATCCGAAATTCCGCAGGGAAGGGGCGTATTTCTTTTTTGACGAAATACAGGAAATTTCCGGATGGGCGAAATTCGCCCGCAGGCTTATTGATACCGAAAAGGTAAAACTTTTTCTTTCCGGGTCGTCGGCGAAGCTGCTTTCCACAGAGGTAGCCACGGAATTCCGTGGGCGTTCCTTGGCCTTTGAACTTTTGCCGTTCAGCTTTAGGGAAACGCTTCGGTACAAAGGCATTCCCGTCAAGCCTTCGCCGCTGGACCGCTCCGTATACGAAAAGGCTTTCGGCGAATACCTGGTTACAGGCGGCTTTCCCGAAGCCCTGATGCAGGATGATCCTTCGATACGAACAGGGCTTTTGCAGAGCTACCTGGATTCGGTGGTACTCAGGGACGTGCTTGAACGCTACGGCCTTTCAAACGCGCGGGGGGTAAAGGAATTGGCCCACACCCTTTTACGGAACAACGGGAACCTTGTATCGGTAAAACGTCTTTCGGATCAGCTTGCCGGGCGGCGTATCGCCATGAGCAGGGAAACGACAGGCCGGATCTGCGGCCACCTGGAAGTCGCCTTTCTGGTTTTTTTCGTGCCGCTTTACGCCTACAGCCTGCAGAAGGTCCGCGTTAATCCCCAAAAAGTGTACGCCGTGGACCCGGGGCTTGCTTTTGCCCTTTCCGCCTCTCCTTCGGAAAACCTTGGGCACAGGCTGGAACAGGCCGTGTACCTTGAACTGCGCCGCCGGTATCCCCTGTTCCGGCATATCTCGTATTACCTTACCGAAGACCGCGGGGAAGTGGATTTTGTTTTGGGCGATCCCGCCCGGCAGCTTCCCCGGGAACTTATTCAGGTATGCGCAAGCCTGCGCCAGAAAGAAACACGGGAACGGGAAATAAACACACTTGCCCGCGCCATGAAAGAGTTAAAGCTAAAACAGGGAACGATTATCACCCTCTATGAACAGGATGAAATAAAAACAAACGGGCCGGCCAAAGGCGGCTCTTCCGCCGGCCGGATTAGGGTCGTGCCGGCCTGGAAGTGGTTTCTGGAACAGTAAGGCTTTTTCAAAACGCGGGATTTTGAAAAAGCGGCCGGCTACTGTTTTTTGGTGCGGAAGAAACCGAAAAGGCTGCCGCAGAAACCGCCCGCGATGTGGGCGAATTCCGAAATGTTGTTATTGGCGAACGAAGAAAAAATCTCCCGGCCCAGGTAGATCATCAGTACCAGTATGAAAGTAAGGGGTATTTCGCCCCGTGAAAAATTGGTAAACGACGCGAGGAGTATCATCATAAAAACAATTCCGCTGGCCCCCAGAAGAGCGGAAGGAAAAAGCAGCACATTGAGAATCCCGGTTACCAGGGCCGTAAGGATCATCATGATCAAAAGAGAAACGGAACCGTAGCTTTCCTCAAGGATTGGACCCAGCAAAAGGATAAAAGAAAAATTCGAAAACAGGTGGTTCCAGTCGGCATGGCCTATCACATGGGAAACAAGGGTAAACCAGGAACGTATCTCGCCCGGACGAAAGCTGCCGCGGCCGGGAACCGCGAACCAGTCTGCCGTAAGGCCCCGCGTGATCGTGCTTGAAAGAAGCAGCGCCACAGCGCTTACGACGGCAAAGGTCAGCACCGCCGGGGCGTTGTATTTGAGTTTCATAAAACAATCTCCACGGGACAATGATCGGAGCCTTCAACTTCCTGCCGGATTACCGACGACTTTATCTCGGGAAGAAAAGCCGGATCGACGCAGTGGTAGTCCAGCCGCCATCCGACATTTCTGGCCCTGGCATTTGCCCGGTAGGACCACCAGCTGTAATGCCCGCCTTCGCCGGGATGGAAATGCCTGAACGTATCAACAAACCCCGCCTTGGTAAAAGTATCCATCCAGGCCCGCTCTTCCGGCAGGTAACCGGCGCTGCCTTCGTTTTCTTTTGGCCGGGCAATGTCCAGGGGGGTGTGGGCGATGTTGTAATCGCCGCAGAGGATAAAATGCGTTCCGGCTTTGACAAGTTTTTTGCAGTACTTGAGGATGGCGGCGCAGAACGCAAGCTTGTAGGGAAGCCGCGCGCCGGCGTCCTGGGAATTGGGAAAGTAGGCGCAGATAACCACAAAATCCCTGTAAAACGCCTGAATAACCCGGCCTTCATCGTCAAAGTCCGCATCCCCCAGGGGCTTTATCTCCAACGGCTCTTTTTTGCTGAACACGGCCGTTCCCGAATATCCGGGCCGTTTGGCGCTCATCCAGTAGGAGTGATAGGCCTTGCCGGTCTTGTCCAGGGGCCGCAAAAGCTCCGGGGAAAGCTGTTCCGGCCGGGCCTTGGTCTCCTGAACACACAAAATATCCGGAGAATCCGCCTCGAGCCAGCCGCGAAAACCGTGTTTTTCCACGGCCCGTATGCCGTTTACATTCCATGATACGATACGCATTGCCGGCACAGTATATGCCGGAATGGCAAAAAAAAGAAGAGGACGCCCCGCCGATGGATATTCGCAAAATGTCCGGGAATGCCTTTACAACGCGGCAGCGATCTGTTCCCGCACCGGCCCTTGTAGACCGGTCTTTTTCCCGTTATGCTGATACATGGAATCAAGATGCCCGGAAACGGTATAGAACTGCGTGAAAAAAAACAGCATAAGCTTAAGGAACCCGAAGAATTCCGGGTAA
>JAITBL010000052.1 GCA_031283575.1 Treponema sp.
TACGAACGGCTGCTGAACAGCGAGGCGGACATCATTTTTTGCGCAAAGCCGTCCGCCGAACAACTGGAAAAGGCAAAACAAATGGGGAAAGCGTTTAAGCTGACCCCAATCGGCAAAGAGGCCTTTGTATTTTTTGTCAACAGCCATAATCCGGTTACCAACTTGACCGTACAAACCATACAAAGCATCTATGCCGGTAATATAAAAAACTGGAAAGCAATTTCCGGCGCGGACAGGGAAATTATCGCGTATCAACGCCCGCAAAACAGCGGTAGTCAAACCATCCTCGAACATATAATGGGTAACATTCCCATAATGGAACCGCCCCAGGAAAATATGATTGCGAGCATGGGCGGAATGTTCCGG
Source organism: Treponema sp. (assembly GCA_031283575.1). Classification (GTDB taxonomy): domain Bacteria; phylum Spirochaetota; class Spirochaetia; order Treponematales; family Breznakiellaceae; genus JAIRYT01. The sequence continues at coordinate 367 of JAITBL010000052.1, forward strand.
CAGGTCGCCGCATATAGAAATTATGATAACGCGATAGGGTATTCTTTTTTGTTTTTTTCAAAAGAAATGGCGGACAGCAGCGGAATAAAACTGCTGGACATCAACAACGTTTCCCCGGCTAAAGAAAATATTATAAATGGAAAATATCCCTATATTGTGGATTTTTATGCGGTAACATTGGGTGATGAAACGGAAAACACAAATAAACTCATAGAATGGATATTGTCAAAACAGGGTCAATATCTGATAGAAAAAACCGGTTATGTTCCGATTAACTGACCCGCTTTCTTGACAAGCATGACAAATTCATGGAAAACGTAAAGACAAACTTTCATTCACAGCCATACAAATGACCCTTCATTGCAAAACATAAAAATCCTTTTGCACAACCGGCGTTTGTACGTTATACTTGAAAAAATTGCTAAAGCGGGGTTTCCGGTATGACGAAAATCAAACTTTTTCTGTCCAAATTTGAACATTTTTCGGTTTTGCCGGAGACCTCCGCCCGGGAAACCCCAAAACCTTCCGCTTCTTCTTTCCGCGCGGCTTCCCGGCACACCGCTATGGAATTTCACATTCGCCGGGAACTGCGGGAATGGTGCGGCCTTGAGCATACCCTGTTTTCCCTTACCGGGAATGTCGTGCTGGCCGACGTCAGGCAGGCCCGGGCTTTGGCGGTAAAGCTTAACGCCGGGGTGGATCCTGTTAAAAACCCCGAACGGATCGTAAGAGCCGGCCAGCTTAACGCGATGGGGCTTATCGACGAAATTCTTCACTATGTAGTGGCTCTTTACCGGGAACAGGTGGTTCCGGCCCTGTTTGAGCAGGCCGCGGCCGCGCTGGAAAACCGGCTGGGGGAGGGCCGCATCGCCGCGATGCTTCAACAGTTTGGGAGCATTTTTCCGCCTCAGGCCGTTTATGCCGGCAAGACCTCGGTGGAAGCCTACCTTTCTTCCAGCGACGGCGGCGAAAGCTGCAAGAGCCTTGCCCTGGAAGAACTGCTGCTTCTTGGAATGGCGAACCTTAACCCGGCGTTTAAGCCGTTCTTTTTTATGTTTGATGATAAAGACCTGGCGCGGGAAACTGTGTATCCCGCGGCCATGGAAGAGCTTAAAACTTTTTTTGCCGCCCTTCCCGTTTTCGGTCCCGACGGCCAGAATCTCTGGGATCTCCTCAGGGCGCCTGCCCTGGCTTCCCCGAATTCCCTGGCCGGCCAGCTTGATTTTATGCGCAAACGCTGGGGCCTTATCCTGGGTAAATTTATGGGCAGGCTTTTAACGGGCCTTGATATCATCAAAGAAGAAGAAAAGCCTTCGTTCTTTGGTCCCGGCCCCATGGAGGCCTATACCTACGGCTATCTGGAAAACGAGTACGAGCGTTTTAGCCCCGACCAGGACTGGATGCCCCGGACGGTGCTTATGGCAAAGAGTACCCTGGTGTGGCTTTTCCAGCTGTCGAAAAAATACGGCTGTGAAATCACCCGTCTTGACCAGATTCCCGATGAAGAACTGGACGAGCTTGCCCGCCGGGGTTTTACCGGTCTGTGGCTTATCGGGCTTTGGGAGCGGAGCAGCGCAAGCAAAACCATCAAGCAATGGACCGGCAACCCCGAAGCCGCCGCAAGCGCTTACAGCCTTTACGACTACGACATAGCCGGGGAGCTTGGCGGCTGGGGAGCCCTAGCAAACCTGCGGGAGCGGGCCCTGCGGCGGGGCATACGGCTGGGATCGGATATGGTTCCCAACCATACCGGCATAGACAGCCGCTGGATGATCGAACATCCCGACAGGTTCCTTCAGCTGCCCTATTCGCCTTTTCCCGGTTACAACTTTAACTGCGGGAATCTTTCCGGCAGGGACGACATTACCGTTCAAATCGAAGAACATTACTTTACCCGGACAGACGCCGCCGTGGTGTTTCGGCGTATCGACAACCGCACGGGCGAACCCCGCTACATTTACCACGGCAACGACGGTACCTCGATGCCCTGGAACGATACCGCCCAAATCGACTTTCTCAATCCCGAAGCCCGGGAGGCGGTTATCCAAACGATCGTGGGGGTATGCAAACAGTTCCCCATCGTGCGCTTTGACGCGGCAATGACTCTGGCAAAACGCCACATTCAGCGGCTCTGGTATCCGGAGCCGGGCAGGGGCGGCGATATCGCAAGCCGGGCGGAACACGCGATTAGTACGGAGGAATTTAACCGCCGCATCCCCAACGAATTCTGGCGCGAGGTTGTCGACCGCTGCGCTGTGGAAGCGCCTGGAACGCTGCTTCTTGCCGAAGCTTTTTGGATGATGGAAGGCTACTTTGTCCGTACCCTGGGCATGCACCGGGTCTACAATTCCGCGTTTATGAACATGCTCAAAATGGAAGACAACGCCAAATACCGGGCGACGATCAAAAACACGCTGGAATTTGATCCGGAAATTCTAAAGCGTTTTGTGAACTTTATGAACAACCCCGACGAAGAAACCGCCGTCGCCCAGTTCGGGAAAGGCGACAAATACTTCGGCGTCTGCACCCTTCT
>JAITBL010000055.1 GCA_031283575.1 Treponema sp.
CCCCCAGGAACTTGCCGATGCCGATGGCGCTCTCGTCGCTCACGGCCCCGGACATCTGGTAGTTCAGCTCCTGGTAGACGTAAGGCAGGTTGTTCCGGTCCGCCACCTCCAGGCGGCCGTCCACCAGGACCCCCGTCACCTCCCGCATGATGTAGTCCGACAGGTTCAGGTGGGGGGACTCGAAGGCCACCACCGCTACCCGGGTCCCCGCGGGCAGCTTCCCCGCGATGTCCGCCGCGGAGACCGCGATGGCCTGGTCAAGGGACAGGGCCGCCCCCGCCGGGGCCTGGGCAAAAGCCGCCGCAGGGCTTCCCGCGCAGGCGGCGATGAGGAGGAACGCCGTGAGGAAACGGGAAAATCCGCCCTGCGCGCCCGGGGGAACCGAAGGCGCCGCGGGTTTTTGGCGTCTATCAAGCAGAATCATCAATCTTTGCATAAGAGATCCTCCTACGGGCCTTAGCATGACACCGGGGGAGGGCTTTGTCAACGGACCACTCCGCGCGGGCCTTTTGCGGAGGCCGCGCTCTAGCGTAAAAAGGCGGTTCTGGAATAGAATGGACGAATAATAACAGTAACAACATCAACCGTCATGTACAGGAGAATCGTATGAAAAGAACGGACAATTCCGGCGCAAGGCCGCCTGACGGCAGGCCCCGCTCCGGAGGGCGCGGGCGATGGTGAACCGGCGGTGATCGGCATCATGGATTCCGGAGTGGGGGGGCTGACGGTTCTCAAAGAACTCAGAACCCTGCTCCCCGGCGAGGGGTTTCTTTATTTTGGGGACAACGCCAACAATCCCTTCGGCAACCGAAGCAAAGACGAGCTTTTGTCCTTTAACCGCCGCATGCTGGATTTTTTCAGGGCGCGTTCTGTCGCCGCCGCCGTCATCGCCTGCAATACCACGTCGGTTCTGGAAGAGCTGCTTCAGGCGGAATATGATTTTCCCCTGCTGGGAATTATCAGGCCCATAGTGCGGCGGGTGTGCGGCAGCGGACTTGAGCGCGTCGGCGTTGTCGCGACGCGCTTTACGATTGAAAGCGGCGCTTACCGGCGCCTTATCAAGGCCGGCGCGCCCCGGATTGCCGTATACGAAAAGGCCGACTACCATCTTGCGGGCATGATCGACAGGGGGGAATTTAACAGCCCCGCCCTTGTCGAAGAGGTTGCCAAAATCGGCGAATGGATCAAAACAAGCGGAGTGGATCATGTGATCCTCGCCTGTACCCATTATCCTGTTGTAAGGGAAGTGTTTGAAAGCGCCGCTCCTGGCGTTACTTTTCTTGACCCCGCTGTTGAGCAGGCTGAAACACTGGCCGCGATTATGAAGAAAAAAAAACTGCTGCGGAACGAAAGCGGCAAGACCGTGATCTTTACTTCGGGAAACCCCGCGTTATTTCCGCCGGTTCTTGAAAAACTGGGACTGCCGCCTGGGGAATGTCCTGTTCAGCGCTTCGGTTGAATTGTACATTCGCATAATTCGCATATTAATTCAGGAAAAGGTGATACAGTTAAAGAAATGACTTTTACCGCCGCCGCGCTCTGCGCCGCCGGAGCCGAAAAGGCTCTCTCCAACGAACTGCGCCGCCTTAACAAAACGGGCGCGGCCTACACGATTCTGGAAAGCGGCTACGGCCGCGTACGCTTTACTGCCGATCTGGCGGGAATCTACCGCGCCCTTATGGCGCTCCGCTGCGCCGACCGCGTGCTGCTCGAAGCGGGGCGCTTTCACGCCGCCGACTTTGACGGGCTTTTTGAGGGAAGCGCGGCCGTCCGCTGGGAAGACTATGTTCCCCGCGGCATGGGACTTAAAGTAAGTAAAGTACGCTCAAACCGTTCCCGGCTTAAGGCGGAAACGTCCATACAGGCTTCGGTCCACAAGGCCGCGGCGCAGCGGCTCTGCGGCAAGTACTCGCTTAACCGCCTGCCCGAAGGCCGCGACATCGTTCAGGCGGAACTGCGGGTTTATATTGAAAAAGACGAAGCTTCGGTGCTGCTCGATCTTTCAGGCGATCCGCTTTTCAAGCGCGGTTACCGCCGCGAGGGAGGGCCGGCGCCGCTGCGCGAAACCAGCGCCGCCGCGGTGATTCTGCTTTCGGGGTGGAAGCGAAAGTTTCCGCTGTACGATCCGCTCTGCGGTTCGGGGACCATTGTGATCGAAGCGGCCCTGTACGCGTGGAACGCGGCGCCCGGATTGGGGCGGCGCTTTGCCATTTCACATCTGGCGCTTTCTTCGCCGGCAACGGAAGCGGCGGTGCGGGACGAGCTCGCCGCGGTGATCGATTTGGACCGTGAGATCCGTATCGGCGGCAGCGACAGTGACGCGTCCGCGCTTGCTTTGGCGAAACAAAACCTTGAGTATGCCCGCAGGCGCATCGTGTCAGGCGGTAAGGACGCGGCGGCGGGAGGGGCCGGCGGCGTCAGCTTCACCCATATTCCCCTGTCGGAAGCAAAAAGCGAACTTCCCCGCGGCTTTATTATTACCAATCCGCCTTACGGAAAACGGCTTGGCGACAGCGCCGCCGCCGAAGCCGGATACCGTGATATGGCGGCGCTTTCAAAAAATTTTGCCGGATGGAAACTTGCCGTTATCTGCGATCACGGGGGCTTTGAATCACACTTTGGAAAAAAATCCGATTCATGCCGGAATTTTAAAAACGGCGCGCTGGACACTTTTTTATACGAGTATGAAAAGTTGTAAAACGGCAGAGAGGTTGTTGCAAAAATGGCAATCATGGTTGAACACGAAAAACGGCGGCAAAAGATTCTGGAAAAGGCGCTGGATGTTTTTGTCGCCCAGGGCTTCGAAGACGCTACGTACCAGAAAATCGCCGAAAAGTGTAAAATCAACCGGACTACGCTCTACCTCTATTTTCGCAACAAACGGGAGATATTTAACTACAGCATCAAACAGCTCATGTCAAAAGTTGAAGGGGATATCGGCGCCGTGCGAAAAGACGACGGACTTTCCCATCCCGAAAAAATCATCCGTATTCTTTCGTTTGTTCTCGATCGCCTTGAAGAACACCGCCGCCTGCTCCAGGTGATTCTTAAAACCCTGCTTGGTTTAAAGGATCCCGACACGAGGGTCAGGCGGCGTACCGTCAGGATGCGTCATATTCTTGCCACAATCGTAATTGACGGCATCAAGGCGGGACAGCTCAAAAAAACCGCCGTGCACATGGTGGACGAACTTCTCTACGGCCTTATCGAAGCGGCGCTCTTTCGTCTGGTGGTGCTCAAACGTAAAAACATTTCGGAACTCAAGTCCGTAGTTGAACTGGCGGTGAAAAATTTAACGGCCGCGAAGAAGCCTGATCCCTAAGCGGCTTCATACACCGCCCCGGGGCGATTTGGATTCCGCGGCGTTTGTCGGGGCATTGACGCGCATAATGTCCATACCGTGAAGACCGAGTCCTTACAAAACGCTAATACGCGGCGAAGGGCGTGATCGTTTCTACCTCGATAAGGAAACGGCCGGATGCGGCCCACTGTCCCCTGTCGAGCCAGAAGCGGGGAAAGGCGGCAAGGCTGATGTAACCGCTCGCCTCTTTGGGCCGGTTCCGTTCACCGCCGCGAAGTACGGCGCGCAGGGCGGCGCGCGCGGCGTCTTCCAGCGCCTGCTTTCTGATCGTAAGCCAGCGTTCGGCCGGATCCTTTAACCGTTCCGCCGCGTTTTCAATGCCGGCGGGCGGCATCACTCCGAGCGGCCCGTGCCCGTAACCCTGCGCGCTTCGTGTGGAACCCGCGCGCCACTTTGCCATGCGCTGAAGCTGGGCCGGCGCGGGCCGGTAATCGGACCAGAGGTAAACGCGCGCGTCCTTCACTTCAAAGTCGGTAATTTCGATGCGGGGATCGCCGGGGAGTATCGTTCCCAGGGGGACAAGTTCCAGCTCTTCGGCGATGCCGCGGGCCCGTTCTCCAATATCGTAATGAAAGGACCAGCCGTAGATCATCGCGCCGTAGAACCAGGCCGTTTCCGCCATTGCCCGTTCGCGAAGGGCGGCGGTATCCAGCGGAAGCTGTTCTTCCACGCTAAAATCGCTTACCGGTTCAAGGTCGATCCGCACTTCACCCCGCAGTACCTCGCGGCCGGACTGGGCCGCCAGAACGGCGGCGGCGCCAAGAATAAGAGTAAGGATGAAGGGAGTACGCCTCATGTATTATTTTCGGAATGAGCGCCCCGGCCCTGAAGGGCCGCGATTCACGCGCCGCCTTCTCAAACATCGGCAATCCTGTTATTCTGGTGAATCATGAGTATCGATTTGCGGAACATCGTCAAGAATCTTCATCCGCTGGAAGTAAAGATCATTCTTCGCTATCAAAAGGGCGATGAATTAACGATAGACAGGGTCGAATCCGATCTTGGCCTTAAGAGCGGAAACGGGAATCAGGCCCTTTCCTGGCTTGCCGGCAAGGGCATTGTTACCGAACTGCGCCGCGACACGGCGGTTTTTTATGAACTGACCGCTTTGGGCCGCGAGTGGAAAGAGAAGGGAAGCCCCGAAGAGCGCATCATCGAGCTGGTCCGCATACAAAGCGGACTGGGCCTGCCGGAAATAGCGGCAGCCCTGCGTCTTCCAAACAGGGATGTGGGAAGCGCTTTTGGCAGCCTCTCCAGGCTCGGTGTTCTGGCCATGGACGGCGGCAAGCGTGTTGTCATGGTCCTGCCGCCGGACCAGATCGAAAACGGCCGTCCCGCCAAAGGGGCCGCCGCGGAGCATTTTTCGCTTGTCCGCGGCCTTTTCGACAAAGCCGCCGCCAGGGAACTGACCGCTGAGGCCGGCGCGGGCGTTACCGGCCTTCTTCCCGCGGCGGAACTTTCCCCGGACGAAAAAAACGCCATCGCCGGCATGGCGAAAAAACGCGGCGCCGCCGACGCCGCGTTCCGCCAGATCGAGCGCGAAACGGTGGTGTTCGGTTTTTCGTCCGCCGAAACGGACCGCGATCAAATCGCCGCCGCCCTCGAGGCGGCGGGGATCACCGGCGAAGAAATCGGCGCGCTGGACGCCGGCATGCTCGCTTCGGGATCATGGAAGGGCAGGGTTTTTCGTTCCTATAATGTCAGGGTTCCTCCCACGCGGCTCATCCCCGGGCGTACCAATCCCTACGCGCAGTTTCTCGAAGGCGTCAAGGATAAACTCAGCTCGCTGGGTTTTGAAGAATTCGACGGCCCCCTCGTGGAAACGGAATTCTGGAATTCGGACGCCCTCTTTATGCCGCAGTTCCATTCGGCCCGTGACATTCACGACGTATACCGCCTTGCCGCTCCCGAGCGCGCCGGGGCCGTCGAGGAACCCTGGCTCTCCAATGTCGCCGCCGCCCATGAAACAGGCGGCGTTTCGGGGAGCCGCGGCTGGACTTATTCGTTTGACAGGGATTTTACCCGCCGCCTCATACTGCGCAGTCAGGGTACGGTGCTTTCCGCAAAGACGCTGCCGCGGGCAAAGATTCCCGGCAAGTACTTTGGGATTGTGCGCTGTTTCCGTTACGACAAAGTGGACGCTACCCACCTTCCCGATTTCTACCAGACCGAGGGCATTGTTTTGGGCGAAGAGGTGAACCTGAAAACGCTTTTGGGAATGCTCGAAATGTTTGCCATGGAAGTTGCCGGCGCCAAAGAAGTTAAATACGTCCCCGGGTATTTTCCCTTTACCGAACCTTCGGTTGAGGTGCACATTAAACACCCCGTGCTGGGCTGGTTCGAACTGGGCGGCTCCGGTATTTTCCGTCCCGAGGTAACCGAAAGCCTTGGCGTTCATGTGCCTGTAGCGGCCTGGGGCATAGGCATCGACCGTATGGCCCTCATGGCGCTGGGCCTCAATGATCTGCGGGAACTTTTTAGCTGCGACATTGAGAATGTCCGCCTGCGCAGAGCCAAAGAAGGGGCGGCCCCATAATATGGAAAACAGCAAAAAGTCTTTTGTTTTCGCGTTTGCCGAATTCCTCAGAAAAAAAGACATCGAGTATTCGGTCAAACGCTACGGCATCGACGCGCTGGGAGCGATGGCTCAGGGTTTATTCGCGTCGCTGCTCATAGGAACCATTATCAGTACGCTCGGAGATCAGGCCGGAATAAAACTGCTTGTTGACATAGGCGGTTTTGCCAAATCGGCGACGGGGCCGGCCATGGCGATTTCTATAGGTTACGCGCTCAAGTGTCCGCCGCTCGTGCTCTTTTCGCTGATAGCCGTCGGAGGAGCGGCCAACACGCTCGGCGGCGCCGGCGGGCCTTTGGCCGTGTTTGTCGTAACGGTGATAACGTCCGAACTGGGAAAGGCCGTTTCAAAAGAAACAAAAATCGACATCATCGTTACGCCGCTGATCACGATTGCCGCCGGCGTTCTCCTGTCAATGGCCTTTGCGCCCGCGATAGGACGGGCGGCGTTTTCCGTCGGCGCGGCGATCATGTGGGCCACCGACCTTCAGCCGTTTTTTATGGGCATACTCGTATCGGTGATCGTCGGCGCCGCGCTGACCCTGCCGATAAGCAGCGCGGCCATCTGCGCGGCGCTGGGCCTTACCGGACTGGCCGGCGGCGCGGCGCTCGCGGGCTGCTGCGCGCAGATGGTTGGTTTTGCCGTGATGAGTTTTGGCGAAAACAAATGGGGCGGGTTATTTGCCCAGGGGCTGGGAACTTCCATGCTTCAGATGGGCAACATCGTCAAAAATCCCCGCATCTGGATTCCCCCGACAATCGTTTCGGCCGTTGCGGGGCCCGTTGCCACGAGCGTGTTCGGCCTGCGCATGAACGGCCCGGCCGTCGCAAGCGGAATGGGAACCTGCGGTCTGGTAGGCCCTATCGGGGTGTACACCGGATGGCTCAGCGACATAAACAGCGGGGCAAAAGCCGCCGTTACCGCGTCCGACTGGTTCGCCCTGGTCGCGGTCTGCATCCTCATTCCGGCCGTACTCACGCCCCTTCTCGCGCTGCCCTTCCGCCGCGCCGGATGGATAGGGAAGGGTGATTTGAACTTGATCTCATAGAAGACGAACGGTTACAATGAGCCATGCCCAAGATCGAAGTGAACGAAGAGGTTTTTTATGCCCTGGCGGGCTGTCCGGACGGCGCGGGCTCCTGGAAGAGCCGCGAAAGTTTTGAAGAAGCCCTGAGCTGCGCCAAGGCCGAACTGGACGAGGACAGCGACAAAAGTCTTCCCGCCGCCGAGCGTATTCTCAAAATAGAGCTGAACGACACGAACCGGCCCGACCTCTGGGGAACCGCGGGATGCGCCCGTCAGCTGCGAATGTACGGCGGGGGCAAACGTCCCGAATATCCGTTTTTTTCGACCCGCGAAAAAAAGCACAGCGCCGGATACAGGGTGCTGGTCGAAAAAACAGTGCGGGGAGTGAGGCCGTACCTGGGAGGCTTTGTCGCTTCGGGCAGGAAGATCAGCGATCCCCTGCTCCGCGACATGATCCAGACCCAGGAAAAACTCGCGTGGAATTTCGGCCGCAAACGCCGCACCATTTCCATGGGTCTGTACCGCATTGCGCGGATTAAATGGCCTATCATTTACAAAGCGGTCGATCCCGACAGCGTTTCTTTTGTTCCCCTCCAGTGGGAAACGCCCCTGACCCTGCGCGAAATATTAAAACAGCATCCGAAGGGAAAAGAATACGCCTTTATCCAGGAACACGAAAAACTGCACCCGCTTCTTACCGATTCAACGGGCGGCGTGTTGTCGTACCCGCCCATCATCAACTCCGCCGATCTGGGCGCCGTGCAGGTCGGGGATACGGATCTTTTTGTGGAAATTACCGGTACTGATCAGGCTTCGGTTACTCTGGCTCTTTCTATTGTTGCCTGCGATTTGGCGGACAACGGCTTTACGATTGAACCGGTCGAAGTCGAATATGAATACGACACGCCCTTCGGTAAAAACGTCGTCACTCCCTGCTACTTTCAGGAGAGCGTCTTCTGTTCCCTTGCCCGTATCGAAAAGTATCTGGGCGAAAGCATCAGCGCCGCCGATTGCGTCAAGGCGTTGGAACGCATGGGAGTGCGTTCCGAAGCGGAGTCCGGCGTGGAGCGCGGCGCGGCGGACGCCGTCTCGGACGGCGTGCGGGCATGGCCTCCCGAATACCGGAACGATTTTCTTCACGCCGCCGACGTAATGGAAGACATTATGATGGGCCGGGGTCTGGCTTCTTTCAGGCCGGAACGGCCCCGCGACTTTACCGTCGGGCGTTTAACCCCTGTTACCCTGTTGAGCCGCCGGATCAAGGAAATCATGGCGGGCCTGGGTTACCAGGAGATGATCTACAATTATCTGGGATCACGCAGGGATCTTGTTGAAAGAATGAACGGAGACGGCGGCGCGATCATCCGTATCGCCAACCCCATGACCGAAAACTATGAATATGTCCGCGACAGCGTTCTCGCCTCCCTTATGATGAGCGAAAGCGTTTCGGGCCATGCCGTGTACCCGCACCGCATTTTCGTGGTGGGCAAAATGGCCCGCCTCGACGCCGCCGACAATTCGGGCACGGTGACGCGGCAGTATCTGGGTTTTCTTTACGCGGGAACCGACGCGAACTTCAACACCGCCGCCGCCCAGGTGCAGACGCTGTTCTACTACCTTGCGCGGGAATACGCCGTGGAAGAATCCGCCGACAGCCGCTTTATCCCCGGCCGCGCCGCCGCCCTCATTTACCGCGGTCAGCATATCGGCGTCTTTGGCGAAATACATCCCGCCGTACTCGAAAATTGGGGCGTCGCCGTTCCCTGTACCGGATGCGAATTTGACGCCGAAGCCCTGCTCGCCTGAGACGCCGCGAAAATCCGCCGCTTTTGTTTAACGCGGGGCCGTGCCGGTTGGGGAGAAGGCGGCGCGGCGTATTTCACCTGACCGGTTTTTTTCACTAATATGTCCAGCCGGCGCCGATAAACGGAAGCAGAAACCCCTGGGGGCCTTCAACGGAGAAAAGGTTCACGTAACTAATGCCCAGTTCGGCAAAACCGTGGGGATGAAAAAGCCATTTGAGGGAAAGTCCTCCATCCATCGAAATTACCCAGGTCGAAATCGGAGCCTGGCTGCTGCCGCCAATGTTGTAGGAAAGCGCGTGTATCAATACCGGGCCGCCCCCCAGACGAGCCGCAAAAGCCAGATAGGGAGACAGCGTATACTGGTACAACAAATTTACCTGAAAATCAAAAAGATGGACGCTGGCCGTTAGATCGGTTTTTGTTACGGAAAGATGATTCCAGAAAACCGAAGCTTCCGCACCAAGCGAACCCCAATTCCTTTTAAGGGGAAGAAAACCCGCCTGTAAAGAAAATCCCAGGGGGTAAATTCCGCCGTTAAACAATTCACTTAGGTATCCGTGAAGGGGAACCGCCGGAACATACGAGGCGGAAATAAACAAATCGGAGGAAGAACCATTCATGACGGTACATTCCCTGCCCGTTTCAAAACCGCCGGGATTCCTGACCTGCAGTTCATAACGGCCCGCGTGAAGATCCCCGGCGTAAAAAACAACCTGCCCGCCCTTTTCGCCGGGGAACGCCGTATACGCTTCGGGAAGAAGGGCGTCCCCGCCGGTAACGGGGCGAAGGGTTACTTCCGATTCGGGCAGTAAATTTGCCCCCCTCATCTCAATTATCCATTTTCTATCCCTTTCATCTTTTCCACTTTTTTCATCCTTGCCGGTCAAAGTAAAACGATTCGGGCTTATCCGGTCGAGAACCGGCTGCCGGGCCGGGTTGATGGAAAAAACGGCCCAATTGGTGGAATATTCAAGCTTGTCCAGCAGATTGTACACCAATACCCGGTAACGGTATCTGCCCACGGAAAGACTTAGCTCAATAAAATTGTCGTCTCTTTCCTGGTACAGAATTTGGGCGTAGTTTCCGTTTTCGTCCTGCTTTTCAATAATCACTTCGTAACGGAAATCGTTTTCGTCCCTGAACCAGACAAGGCGCTGCATAATCTGTAATCCCCGGGAAGTCTCGACAACCCGGAATGAATTTTTCCCACTGCCGGCCAGAGTTTCTTCGGGAACGTTCTGGGCGAATAAAAAACCGGCGGAAAATAAAAGCAAAAAGCGCCACAAAGTCCTGTTAGCCGCCATATAAATTTCCGGTTTCCGGCAGTTCGTAGCGTTTCAGATCGGGGACATCAACGGTAAAACGGCTTTCCGCCGCCTCGCCCGGTTCGATGGTTCCGCCGTCTGCCTTTCGCAGCGCCTGTACCGTCCAGACAAAACCGCCCCGTTCAAGAAGGCGGAATTTATTGAAAGTGTAGCCTGCGGCCTGGATTTCCGCGGTATCGACAAGCTGCCGTACTCCGCCTGTTTCCCGGTACAGGGAAAAAACATAGCCCGCCGCGCCGGAAACCGGGTTCCAGCTAAAAGTGATGTTCCGGCTTGCCCGTAACTGGGCCGGCCCCAAAACATAACCGTTTTCAGGCTGCCGTGTACCGGGCGGAGGAAGGAGCCGCGGGATAACCGGCTGTTCAACAGCGACGGGTCGTTCAACAATGACCGGTTGTGCGACAGGCTGAACATCCGGCTGTATGCCTGGCCGTACATCGGCGGCGTTTTCCGCGACGGCCGGCCGCGTACCGGCAGACCGCCCGGCGGCGGACTGCGCGGTAACTTGTCCGGCCGTGTCCGAATTGGAAGGCTGCGCGGCGGATTGTACAACGGGAACCGTTTCCCCGATGCTGAAAGAGGCCGTTACCGACGCCGCGTTTTCCGTACGCAGCGGCGTTACCCGCCAGTACCAGCGCCCGTTTTCCGGCGCGGGAACGGCGATCCGTTTTCCGCTGACCCGCATATTTACGGCGGGGTTTTCCATAGCGGGATTATCCGCCAGTTCAAAGAGGTAAAGGTCAGCGGAACTGCCGGCGCCGCGGTCCGCATCCGCCCAGCGGAAACTGATTTCCGGGGCGTCACGGGAGAACGTTTCTTTGTCGGCGGGAACGATAAGCCGGGGCGCGGAGTTCAGATTAACCGCCGGGCCGTTTCCCGCAGTGAACCCTTCCGCGGCGAAACCTTCTCCGGCCCGGACAGTATTTACCGTTCCTTTGGAATCGGTAAATACCGCGCTGCCTTCGTCCACCCTGAAGGCGAAGCCGGCGTCCCCGGAAGCGCTTACCGTACTGCCCGCCGCCAGGGTAAGGGTGTTTCTCCCTGATGCAAGAACCGTCCCTTCCGAACCGGCGCTGAGCGACACGGTTCCGCCAAACAGTTCAATCAGGCTTTTTCCTGTTTCTTTTGCAACGCCGATCCGTATGATCGTATTTTCTCCCAGTTCCGTTACCGTATCGTCTCCTGTCAGGGTAATGGCCGCGCCGGAAGCTTCCTCGGTTCTGATAAAATCCCCGGAATACACCAGGGCCGTTCTTTGCAGCCGATCCCAGAGCAGCCGGTTTTCAAAACGCCGTTGAACGATCCGGCGTTTCAATACTACCGTTCCCACGGGTTTTACGTTGAGCCGGGAAAGGGTCTGGTACAGATCCTGCCGGAACAGCCACAGGCATCCGGCCATCCCCGCAAGGCAGAATACAACTACCAGAACATCCACGGCCCGGTTTTTGGCGGAATTCCGGCTATCCGCCAATTTTGTATTTTTGTTCATCAGCATTGACATCCACCTTGTCCAGGTCGGGGGCCGCTATTCCCAGGAGCTTTCGCAGTTCCGAAAGGCTCGTCGGCTTTTTCTGTTCCGATCCCTCAGGGGTCTTTATGTTGATCACCGCGAACATCCGTACCGGCTTTTCCTTGCCCTTGACGGTAACCGAGGGCATTTCTTCGGTAACAAGATAGCGGCCCGCAAGGTTCCAGGTGTTTTCGCTGATCAGAATATCCGTACCCAGGGGCTTGTTGAGGGCTTCGGTTCTGGAAGCGAGGTTGACCGTATCCCCTATCACGGTATATTCCATGCGGCGGCTCGAACCGATTTGTCCGGCTACCACTTCTCCGGTGTTGATCCCGCAGCCTATGCGTATCACCGGGTTTTTGTCGCCGCCCCGGCCCTTGTTGTATTCATAGAGGGCCGCCCGCATGAGGAGGGCTGCCTTGACACAGTTCAGCGCGTCCTGGGCGGGGCTGCCCGCGGAAAGGGGAGCGCCCCACACGGCCATTACCGCGTCGCCGATAAATTTATCCACGACGCCGCCGGTTTTTTCCACGCAGTCCACCATGCGGG
>JAITBL010000080.1 GCA_031283575.1 Treponema sp.
GCGTGTTCGTTGACCCGCATGCCCGCCCAGACCGAAGAGAGGGGAATGACGTGGGAGAGGCTGTAGCTCATCACGGGGAGCGCGCGGTAATTGGCGAAGCACTGTCCGGGCATCATGCCCTTGAAGGCCTCCAGCGCGCCGAAGGTTTCCTCCTTGCAGGTAAAACCCGCGCCGTTAACGACGTTCCGTACCGCCTCGGCTTTCTTTTTCGCTTTCGCATAATCTTCATCCCAGACCATCACGCAGGAGGTGTAGTAACCGAGGGCGGCTTCGTCGGTTTCGATCTCGATGCCCGCGTCGATGGAGTCGGACTCCTTGACGCCCGCGCCGTGGTTTATCGCGGTGCTTCCGCCGCCGGAGGTACTTTCGGCGAAGGTCTGGAGGAAGGTCTTGCGGCTGCCGCGGTGGGATTTTTCTTTTTTTTGCGCCTCTTTTTTTGCTTCTTCCTTGTCCAGGCATATATAGCGCGTAGCCCAGCGGTATTCCATGCGGAGGCGGTTGAGGCTTTCGAGGATGGCGGGATAGGTTTCGTCGGGGAAATCGTTCACGCCGATGATCGGAATGTAGCGGCCGCCCAGGCGCATGGTGAGGGAGGTGACGAGTTCGCTGTCGGGAAGGACGCGGTCGAGCAGGATCTGGGTGCAGGGAAAGCGGAGGGGGTGCCGGTTGAGGGAAACGGAGGAGTGCAGGTAGGCGGCCGTCTGTTCATTGGAAAGCGGGGATACCAGCATGTCCAGCGCGAGAAGGCCGATAACGGCGTCCGTTTCGCTGACAAAATAATCCACATTTTCCCTGATGCTTTTCGCGTTCCCTCCGGCGCTGCCGCTTTGAACGAACATCGAGGTGAGTTTTTTCACCCCCTCGGCGGGCGGCCGCCAGGCAAAGGTAAGGTAATAGCTGGACTCGAAATGCTTTCCGGCGGCGCGGAACGCGGCCTCCCGTTCACGGTCAATAAGGTAGCCGGCGAGGGAGTCGAAGCCGCCGCCGGAAACGGGGGCGGGATATTCCCGGGTGTAAAAGCGCTGCGCCTCGACGAAGAACGCCCAGCCTGATCCCAGGCGTTTGGCGAAATCGTTGACGCGCAGGCACAGGCCGTTTACCGCGCGGGCGCCGCTTGAGTCGAGGTCGGGCGCGCGGTAGGCGTAGCTGCGCTGGAGTATCCCGTCTTTCTGTACGACCACCCCCTCGTGGAATTTCGTGATAAAATTCCAGGGAAGCTGGGTGTGGAAAAAGGCCTGGCTCACGGAATGAACACGTCCTTCTGCTGTATGTTCTCAAGGACGATGTCGATAAGCCAGGGGTCCTTTTTGGTCAGGTGGCGCATGACGAGGTAGAGGATGACGATGGGGATAATCATGAAGAACATCGAGAAGACGTAGATAAAAACAACGGCCATGACGAACAGGCCGACAAGCCCCGTCTGGGGGACGCCGCCCATGAGCTCCCGCTGGAGCAGCGAGCGGCGTACCTTGCGCGCGTAGGGGCGCGTGTCAACCATATCAGCCTCCGCTGGCGTCCCAGACGGCGTTCACGATGGACGACGCGGCGATAAGGATCGCGGCGGCGACGCCGATGGCGATGGCGTTCCGTTTTATTTTTTCGTTATCCTTGTTGAAGCCGTAGGCTATGGCCGATCCGCACAGGAAAATGGCCAGGATAATTTTTACGAAGTCGCCGGTAAAGATTTCCAGTATGCTTTCGGCCAGGCTCGTCATGCCGGCGGGCATAAGGTCCTGGGCGAAGAGCCGGAAAGCCGTGAAGGCCGTTACCAGCAGCGCCGGAATTTTTTTGTGTTTCATGAATGAAACCTCCCTGAAAATTGGTGATATGACAAAGCGTTTGCCGCTCCGTTTACCGTGTCTGGATTTCGTCCATTGTTACAACCTCGTCGACGAGGGGCCCCAGGCCCGGGCGTGAGGAAAGGTGGACGATGAGCTGGATGGTCCAGGAAAGGTCGGGAAGCTTCCCGGCTATTTTCTGCCGCAGGAGCCCTTCGATGCGCGAGAGCGTACTCGAGGCGCTGTCGGCGTGTATGCTGGTGGCGTTTCCCGGGTGGCCGGTGTTCCACGCCTCAAGGAGTTCCACGGCCACCTCCCCCGATCTCAGCTCGCCGAAGATGATCCGCTGGGGCGTCCAGCGCAGGGCCGTCTGGATGGCGGCCACGGCCTGGTCCTTCCTGATGTAGAGCTGGGTTTTGTTTTTCGCGCCGCACTGGAGCTCGGGCGTGTCCTCGATGATGTAAAAGCGTTCGTCGGGGGTCATCTCCCGCATTTTTTCAAGGAGCGCGTTGATGAACGTCGTCTTGCCGCTTCCGGTGCTGCCGGAGACGACGATGTTGCTCCTCCTTTTCAGGTGCGAAATGATTTTGTCGCAGCGTTCGGCCGAAAGCCGGTCCGAGGCGACATATTCCTCGAGGGTGTAAATTTTTTCCGCGGGGCGGCGGAAGGTAAGTTCCGGCGCGGCCGTCCAGGGCGGTACGATAGCCGTGGTGCGGATATTGTAGGCGGGGATAATGCTTTCCAGCGTGGGCCGCTCCCATTTGTCGATGGGCGTTTCGGAAACGGAGGCGAGGCTGTTGATGATCCGCGTCCGCTGGGGGACGGTGAGCGAAAAACCGGCCTCGTAGATTCCCTTTGAAAAATCGTCGATCTGGACGGACCCCGATCCGTAGACGTAGACGTTGGTAACCGACTTGTCGTCGAAGTACGGAAGGAGGGGCGCGAGATCGCCCATGAGGTTCTCCATGCGCCGCTTGCGCGCCTCAAGTTCGTCTTCTTCCCTACCCGTCGATTTCCCCCGTCACGTAGCCGTGCAGCAGTTTTTCAAAGAACGGCGGATCGGAACGAAGGCTTTCGCGGAAGGCCGCGAAAAACTTCTCGTGGCGGTTCGCCGCGCTTGAAAGCGCCGCGTCCTTGTATTCCGGCGCGATCTCGCCGTGGTAGGCCAGAAGGTTTATGTGCATGCGCCGCAGGTATCCGAACAAAATACGGACCATGTCTTTTAACTGCGCCACGTCGGAACCGACGGTTTTCAGGGCCGCCAGATTGAGGGAGCCGTCGTCGTAATCGGCTGCCAGATACTTTACGATTGCCTGGCGGATGAGCTCGCTCTCGCTGCCGACGCCCTTTTCCCGGCAGTACAGCCGCAGGTCCGCCTCCATCTGGGAAGTGAGCGAGACGAGTTTTTTCTTGCCGTCCAGGCGTTTTTTATCCGCGCGTTTTTTCACGGGTTCTTTCCGAAACCGGCCTCCGCTACAGTTCCCAGCCCGATTCTTCTTCCGGCGCGCTTTCCGCCTCTCCGGCCGGCTCCCTTTCCTCAGGCGCGGCCGCCTCTTCATCCGGAACGCCTGCCGCGTCTTCGTCCAGCACGCCGGCGAGTTTTTCCCACATGGCCGCGGCGCCGTCGTCATCCATGAATCCCTCCGCGGTTTTTTTGAAATCGAACCAGCGGCGGGCGGCGATTTTCCTCACCGTTTTTTCGGCCAGGGCCGCCGCTTCCCCGCGGGTGGTGAACGCGGGATCGCAGAGCCGCGCCTTGAATACCGGGTCCTCGTAGTACACGTTTTTCTTCCCGATGTACGGGGGCATTCCCTGGCAGATGAGGATGAAGCGGTCGAGCGGCAGTTTGATTACTTCGTCGGCGTTAATCAGATTGCGTTCCTGGTCCTGGCTGCTGAGGTTCGATCCGTTAAAACCCAGCGCGCCGCGGTTGCCCGAGTAGCTGATGTTCGCCTTGCTCACCGATTCGCGGCCGCAGATTTTGCTGATCATTTCGGCGCTTTCGTATTCGCCCGCGCCGGGGGCGTAAAATACGCTGTTCCGGCAGTGCGCCAGAAACGAGTGGTCTTTCGTGTAGATTTTGACAAGCTGGTTCAGCGACTGGAAAATCAGAAAATAATGAATGCCGAAACCGTTGTGAATGCCCATGTTCATCTCCAGCTCGTCCATTCTCCCGAGCTTGTCGAACTCGTCAAGGATAAACAGCAGCGGCACCCTGAATTTGCGCTTTGCGGCCTGCGTTTCCCCGCCGGTAAAACGGCGCGAAAAAAGGGTGACGAACATTCTGATGAGGGGCGCGATACGCTGTACGTCGGAATACTGGACGGTCAGATACAGCGTAATCGGAACGGAGGTTTCCTCGAATTCGTCGATATAAAATTCGCTGTCCCGGGTGTTGCGTTTGATTTTTGAATCGGCGAAGACGGCCAGGGCGTTGTTCACCGTGGAAAGCACCGAACCTCCCTCGTCGCCGGGCCGCTTGCGCTGGGCCCCCGCGCCCTCGATGACGGCCTGGTGTATCTGGGCCGTCCCGTGTTCACCCTCGAGCATAAGGTCGTAAACATATTTGGAGTTTTCAGGATCGTCGGGGTCCGTCTGCGCCAGAAATTCACGGCAACCCGGAAGGCTTTTGTTTTTCCAGTCGGGGCAGCACAGGCAGTGCAGAATCACCGAAGTGAGGAAATCTTTGGCCGCGGTCTGGAAGTGGTCGCTCGTGGCGTTTCCGCCCCCCGAGGCCGGCGTGGTCAGGATGTCGGCAATAAGGTTCGCGTCGGAAAAAGCGTCGTCGCCGCTCCTGATCTCCATCATGGGGTTAAAGTGATGGCCCTTTTCGCCGGTGGGCTCCCAGCGGTACACCCTGCCGAACTTTTTGCGGAAGCCCGAAGTAAGATTGAAATTCTCGCCTTTAAAGTCGAGCACGATCACGCTGCCCTGATAGGCCAGCAGGGTCGGGATGACGCTTGAAACGCCTTTCCCGCTCCGCGTCGGCGCCGAAAGGACCGTGTTGTAAATGCCGCTCTGGATGATTTTCCGGGCCGGTTTTTTAAGGTGCATGACCACCGAATCTTTCGCCGGATCGTAGGCGCACTCAAGGCGCGCGCCGGCAAGCTGCCCCAGGATCATCCCGCCCCGGTAACCGAGCACCCCCGCTTTTTTCAGATCCCTTTCCGTTCCCCAGCGGGCCGTGCCGAAGATGTTCTGCTTGCGGTTCCGTATCAAAACAAATTCCAGGAAGAAATAAAAAATAATGGAAGCCGCGGAGGTATAAATGGAAATGCGCCAGGCGGAAAACAGCAGGGGATGAATTTCGGTGCGCTTGTAATACATGAGCGTCCAGTAAAAGAGTTTCCAGAAGGAATAGACGCGGTATTCCTTTCCCGAAACGCGTATGACATGGGCGGGCCGCCCCGCCCATCCCGTGTCATGGTTGACGCCGGAAGCGAATTTCTGCACGGCGATTTGCAGGCCGATCACGATGATGGCGAGCGTTACGATCTTGAAAACAAGGCTGAGAAGCTGCTCGCCCGAGGCGTCCGCGGGCTTCCCGCGCAGAAATTCGTTTTTGCCGCTCATAAACTCCGGCCGTTCTGTATCTGCTGCTGCTGCGACAGCCGCTGTTCCGTGCGCACTTCCTTGATAACGGCCTTGCACTGTTCACCCGCGGCGTTGCAGATTGCGGTGAGTTCAAACGGATTGGTGTGGCCGTTCTCCATTTGCCGGAAAAGTTTCCCTTCGAATTTTTTCCCGAATTCGGCCGCCTGCTCGCCCGAGACTTTGAATTTTCCTCCCAGGGAAACGGCGGCAAGATACTGGCCTATATATTTTTCGGGGTCGGTGGACGTACAGGCGATTTCGGGTCCCGGGCCGCGTTCCTGTCTTTTTTGCGGCTCGTATTTCTCGCCGTACGACGCTTTCAGAAAATCCCTGTTTTCCTGAATCCGTTCCTCCGCCCGCGCGGCCGCCCAGTTTTTCAGGTCCCAGGGTTTCACCGACTGGGCGATGTTAAACAGCTTCGCCGTCCGGTGTTCCCATTCGCCCGATTCCTCGTTCTTCATGTTGAAGGTAATGTCGACGCCGTGCTGGCCGGCGCGGATGGGAATGCCCGATTCCCTCACGGCGGCCATGGCGACGTATTCGGCGGTGGGGAAACCGTTCTGTTTCTGGAATTCCTTCAGCAGCAGCAGCTGGGCCCCGTGGTAGCGCATCCCCGTGGCAAGGTTGACGGCGGGTTCGGTGTCGGCGTACCCGCCGGGACCGGGGAGGCAGGAAAGCGTGCCGTTTTTTAACGCGGCGGCGATTGCCTTCTGCTGCGCAACGGCGGCGAGAAACGCCTTTTCTTCGGGGGTCTGCACGTGTTCGGGCTCCGTCTGCGTCCGCTCCGGTTCCGGCTCCTCATAAGCCGCTATTCCCGCCACATTCGGGATTTCCGGCGCCAGTTCGTCAATTTCGTCTGACATGATTGTCTCCTTGTGAATATTTTTATCCGCTTCATACGAGGCGGAGTATTCCGCGTAATCTTCAAGGCGCTGGACATTCTCCGCTTCCGCCCTTTCATGGCCGGTTCTTTAACACGGCTTGATTGACATTTTTTATAAAAACCCTCCAAAGCATGTTATAATCCAGTTTGTCTATCACTGTTCCTCGTATGAGGGATTATCACATGCCCCTGGAGGGTAACTATGACCGCCGATCAGGAA
>JAITBL010000094.1 GCA_031283575.1 Treponema sp.
GAGAAACAAAGCCTGAAAAGATCTTTTCTTTGTGTTTTCTGATTGACCGCGTAGCGGTCTACCTTGTGTCGTGGTTAAAAATTCTTTTTCCTCGCTTTCTTTATATCCGGTCGTTTAGATGTTACAGAACACCAGGCCTGTTACTCTTTCTGTTCGTGGGGTTTGTGAGGTTCGTGGTTCATATTCTTCTTCCTGGATGTTACAACCTGTTAGAAAACATAACTTGCCGTGAGGCCGCCGCGGAAAGCCCTGAAGGCGGCGCCGGCGACATAGCCGTGATAATACGTCCCGTCGGCATCGGCGCTTTTCGCGAAACCCCTGGTCTCGCTGATATAACGGTAGGCGGCAAAGCCTTCCAGCCGTACGCGCCCCAGGTCATAGCCGAGCTTGAGCTGGGGTTCCAGATATATCCCAAAAAACATGAACTCGCGAAAAACCAGGCCGCGCAGATGGTGATTGTCGACGGAATAACAAAAAACAAGCGGGGTGATTCTGAACGAACACTCCAGGCTCAAAGCGTTCAGATTGAATCCGAAGCGGACGCCGGGGCTCAGAATAAACCAGTGCTGTTCGAAGGTGATCCCCTTTCCCGCTATAGAACTCCTGGGCCATGAAGGATTCCAGGGTTTATTGTCTGGGCGATCTACATTGTTTAAATCGGAAGAACTCGGTCCGTATTGGAGGTAACCGTTACGGCCTTCCCATTTAAAGTACATGTAATCAAGGGCGATCAGGGGCCTGATAAAAAACCATGACCCCAGCGGAAACGAAATGCCGGAGCTGCCGCCCGCGGTAACGGCGATTTTGGTGTGGTTTTCGTGGCTTGAAAAAAGCGAGAGGGAGCCGGGGACGGTGCTGTTGGGAAGCCAGTCGCGATCCTCCATGACGCCGGTTTCCGCGGGGACGCCTATTCCCACATCAAGGTCCGCAAAAAACGCCCGCCGCCTGTATGTTTTTCGGGGGCCCAGCGAGGCGTTTAAATGTACCAAAAAAAGAGGTTTTATTTCCCACTGAAGTTCGCTGAGGTATTGATCGCTCCTTCCGCCCTGATAAGATATTTCGTGGGAAGTTCCATAGTAGAGCCCGCTTCCCAGCCCCAGCGTGAATTCATACTTTTCGCGGTCAAGGCCGAAACCGGGGGCGGACACCATGATGACGAAGCCCAAAAAAAGGTATATACTTCTCAAAATATATGAACTCTACTTTTTTCCGCCGTTCTTTTCAAGGGGCGCTGTTCCTCGCGCTGCTTTCCTGTTCGGCGGCGGAACGTGAAATTATTCCCCCCGAAACGCCCCCGCTTTCGCGCGCCGAAGTAGGGTACGCGGTGGTGAGCGTTTCCTACACCAAGCTGCTTGATGAACCCGATCAACGGGGGGTAACACTGGGCTACGTGCGGGAAAAAACCATACTAAAAATACTGGAACGCCGTTTAATCAGGGACGGCGAACGCGCCGAATTCTGGGTTCTCGTGGAAAGCGACTACCGGGGCTGGCTCCCCGAAACGGCGGTAAAAATCTACGATACTGAAGAACGCGCCGGGACCGCCGCCGCGGATTGACGTTTTCAGGTAACGCCCAGCTGTCCGCACGCGCCGGCGACGCCCTGTCCGCGGCGGTAGCGGCGGGTTACGGTAAGGCCGGCCGCTTCGAGGCGGGCGCGGAAGCCGTCAATCTCGGCGCGCTCCGGCGCGCGTAACGCTTTTCCCTCAAACAAAAGCCCCTCGACCGGATTCCACGGGATCACGTTGATCGCCGTCTTGAGGCCGCGTGTAAAACGGACGAGCGCTTCCGCGTCATCCGCCGTGGTATTGATCCCGCCCAGCAAAACCGTTTCCAGGGTAACGCGCCGGCCCCGATTTTGCTGCCAGGCCTTGAGGGCTTTTTTAAGCCCTTCAAGGCCCGCCAATCCCGCAAACGGCATAAGACGGCGGCGCAGATCTTCGCGGGCGGTGGTAAGAGAGACGGCCAGTTCCGTAAGCGGGCCCTTTTCGGCAAGCGCGTAGATGCCGCTTTCAATGCCCGAAGTGGAAACGGTAATCCGCCTTTTGGAAAGGCCTATGCCTTCAGGGTGGATGATGATCCCGAGCGCCTTGCCCAGGGCCTCCAGATTGAGCAGCGGTTCACCCATGCCCATAACGACAACATGGGAAACGCCGCTTTTACTCACGCTGTTGAGGACAAGAAATTGTTCGACGATTTCGGCGGCGCTCA
Organism: Treponema sp.; assembly: GCA_031283575.1. Taxonomy (GTDB): domain Bacteria; phylum Spirochaetota; class Spirochaetia; order Treponematales; family Breznakiellaceae; genus JAIRYT01. Next base: position 2,211 of record JAITBL010000094.1, read on the forward strand.
GGTTCCGCAGAAAACCCAGGCTGCCTGTCTTGCAGAAGACGCAGCCGGCGGGGCAGCCCGCCTGGGTCGAAAGGCAGGCGGTAAAACGGCCGCCGTCTTCGTCCCCGCGCGCGCCGGTTTCCCGCGCTTTAAGGAGAACCGCTTCAATCGCGGCGCCGTCGTCAAGGCCAAGGCGCAGTTTTACCGTGCCGTCGGCGCCGCGCAGGGTTTCGCTAACCGAAACGCTGCGGAGGCGGTACGCGCTTTCCAGCTTTTTTCGCAGCGAAAGGGGAAGGTTGTCCATTTCGTCAAAGGAGACGGCGCCCCGCGCAATCCATGAAAAGATCTGGGCGGCGCGGAATTTTTTTTCTCCGCCGGCGCAGGGCAGGGCTTCAAGCTCCCGCGGCGTCATCCCCGACAGTACGGGGAGAAGCCGCGGAAAGCCCGCGTCAGTTACGGTAGCGGTCAAGGAGCTCTGCGACTTTGGCGTGCCGCCCGCCCAGTTTTTGGAATTCCCCCAGCGTCTCTATGGCCGTCTTTTTGTCGCCCTTGCGGTACCAGCAGTCGGAAAGCTCCATGTAGAGCCGGTAATTCCGGGGATCCTGCCGGATCAGGCTGCGGAGGCTTTCTATGGCCTCGCCGTAACGGTTCTGGGATTTTGCCACCACGGCGAGGCCCAGCACCGCGTAAGGATCGTATTCGACGTTGAGCGCCCGCCGGAAGTATTCCACCGCTTTCGGGTAATCCCCCATGCTGCGGTAGGCATCCCCCGCCCGCGTCAAAATCACCTTGTTCCGGGGGTCCCGATCAAGAATGCGGTTCCAGAAGGCCACCGACTTTTCCGGCTGGTTCAGGCCCCGGTAGCAGTCGGCGAGGCCGAAGAGGGCGTAGAAATTCCCCGGGTCGCGGCTCAGGGCTTTTTCAAAAAAAGTGATCCCCTCTTCAAAGGTTTTAAGGCGGCGGTGGCAGTTTCCGATCGAAGTAAGCACGCGGATGTCGACATTTTCCCTGTCGAGTTCGATCATCTTTTCCCAGTAGAACAGGGCGTCGCGGTATTCCCTGAAATCATAATGAAGGTGGCCCAGGCCGATGATGGCGTAATGGTTGTTTTCTTCCATCCCGATGACCCGCAGGTACACTTCCTTGGAGTGTTTGAAGTCGCGGATCTTGCGGTAGGCGTCGGCAACCCTGGTCAGGACGGTAACGTTGGAATCATCGTGGCACAGATATTGTTCCCAGATTTCGATGGCGCGGTGAAACTGGTTAAGCGATTTGTAGCAGTCGGCCAGACCGAAAAGCGCGTAGTTGTTTCCCGGGTGGTGTTCCAGACAGCGGGCGTAGAAGTGTACCGCCTCGCGGTGCGCGCCCCGTTTGCGGGCGGCGTCCCCCAGGCCGACCAGGGCGTAGTTGTTAAATTCGTCCGCCGCCAGAATGTTGTAGAAGTATTCTTCGGCCTCGCCGACGCGGTTTTCTTTGAGCAGCTGATAGCCCCGTTTGGACCAATCCGAAATATCCTGCCGGGAACTCCCCACCGACCGCGACTCCGCCTCGACGAGCCCGATTGAACCGGCCTGAAAGGAATTTTCGAGGGTCTCACCAATCATTGTTTCAACTTCGTTGTTCAATTCTTTTCCTCTTCATAGATAAAGTGTTTTACAATTTCCGAGAGCTGCTCAATAAGGGGTTCCGCTTTGCTCCGATCCGGAGCAATCCAGTACATCTTTAGCGCGTCCAAAGGCCGGCCGCTTGCCTTGTAATGATCCCCGACTCTGGACAGGCCGTCCGAATAGCCGGTCGTTATAAATATCCTTCGAGCCCCTTCAATATCTCCCTTGTTAAAGAGAATGTTGCCTTTACGGTTGAGGGCCGCCTTGGTGGAACCGTCCATGGACGGCCTGGCGGCTGTTTTGATAAATCCCTGCGGGCTCTCAAAACGCTCAAAGAATTTTTTATAATCCATTTTGCCCTAAATCTTGCCTGACCCCCAATTATAACCATTGACCGGAAATTTGCAACCTGGACTCAAGCCCGGGCCGCTCCGCGTTTGCCGCGCGGGACCGCTCCCGCGCAGTTATCTTGCTGTGTTTAAAATAAATATATATAACTAAAATAATCAAGTATTTTTACAAGGTTTTTTTTAAACCGTGTTGTAACGCCGTCAGCGGTGAAAGAAGAGTACCGCCGAGTTCCCGTAGAAGCGGGCGTCCGCGTCGCCGAGCCCCCGGGGAGAGACTTTTTCGCTTCGCGGAAGATGAATCACAAGCGTGGTGCTTTCATCCACAAGCGGGGACTCCGCAATCGACGACAGCAAATTTTCTTTGTACCGGTAGGAAAAGGGCGGGTCGCAAAAAATATACCGGAACGGTTTTTTTGCCCGCTTGACGTACAGTTCCGCGGCAATAAAACGGCAGTTGACGCGGACCGGCGAAAGGGCGGCGTTTTTGAGCAGTATCGCGCGCTTAAGGGGATCCGATTCGACCGCTTCGACGAAAGCCGCGCCCCGCGACGCCGCTTCGAGGGCGATGATTCCCGATCCGGAAAACAGATCCAGAAAGGAGACGCCCTCCAGAGCGGTCAGGCGGGCAAAAACCGACTCCCTCATACGGTCCATGGAAGGCCGGATAATTCCCGGGGGACAGGCGACGTATCTTCCCGCCAGGACGCCTCCGGTAATCCGCATCTAGCCGCTCAGGAGTTCGTGGAGTTCGTCGTAGCCGACCACCGGCTCAAGGGCGGCGTTTTTCGTTTCGACAATGGATTCTTCAATGCTCCGCCGCCGTTCCAGGGAACGGTTTCTCAGGACCGTGGCCTTTTCGTGGAGTTCCGGGTACTGCGCGCCCGAAATGTTTCCTTCACCGTGGGAAAGTTCCATAAGCAGTTCGCAGAACTGCCGTTCCGCTTCGGCCAGATTGTGGAACTGCTCGTCCCGCTCGATAAGCCGTATGTTTTCCCGCAGGCTCGCGAGCAGTATTCCCAGGCTTTGATCGATAAAATCAAGGTCATCCAGGGTCTTTGCGAAGAAAATATCCCCGTCGGTATCCAGTATCAGGAGATCCTGGATCATTCTGATGCGGATGTTAAGGATAAAGATATTGTCTTCAAAATTCATGCGTTTGTTCATACTTCGCTTATCGGCACTTTGGTATTTGAAACGCAGGGCGTTGCCCTGTTTGAACCGCGGCAAGGGGCGTATTAAACCAGACTTTCGAATGACTCTTCGACCCGGCTGTGAATACAGGTTTGACAAAACAGTGTTTTTTTGATAGCCTGTAACGACACCTTCTTGTCCGTCTGTTTCGGGCGGACCGGCTCCCGTGGGGGAGCTAAACCTGAAGTCCGTAAGGAGGACCTATGCGTCAGTATGAGCTGACAGTCATCTTTCCCCTGGAAGAGGATCTGTCAAAGGCCGGGCGGGAGACCGTTTTGGCCGATCTGTCCGCCCAGGGGGCGGAAATCGTTAAAACAGATGAAGTGGGAGACAGGGATCTCGCCTACGAAATCAAAAAGCGCCGCCGCGGCCGCTATGTGCTCTTTACCCTTAAGGCGGAACCGGCCAAAATCGCCGCCCTTGACAAGGCGTTCAAACTGAACGCCAATTTGCTGCGTTACCTCTTTGTCAATATTGAGGAATAGCCGTCTTTTTTACGGGAGCGTTACGCTGCGCGTAACGTCCCTGATTCGCGGCGGGTCCATACCCGGGAACCCGCCCGCCGGCCCGCGGGGCGCTTTGGATACGGGCTATGAACCCGTATCATACCCTGCGGGCCGGCGATGTCCCGCTGTTCTGCGGCGGGAAGAGTCATTGACCGGCGGCTTGACCGCCCGGGAGAGGAGTTGATCATGGATATAAACCGAGTCATTTTGGTGGGCCGGCTTACCCGCGACGCCGAACTTAAATATACCGCGGGGGGTCAGGCGGTTTGCAAGTTTTCGGTGGCCATTAACCGCCGTAAAAAAAACGGTGAACAGTGGGTTGACGAAGCGAATTTTTTTGATGTGGTTGTCTGGGGCCGCCAGGCGGAAAGCGTCAATCAATA
>JAITBL010000152.1 GCA_031283575.1 Treponema sp.
GGCTGTATACGACGGTTTTGCAGGGCGGATAAGCAAACCGTAGAGCAGCCACGGCGCGCAGCGCCGAATGCGCCCACAATTATAAACATGCCCAACTGCGAGCGTGGCACGCCCGACAATTGCAACACGGCGTGGGCCTAATTTCTGGGACGGCGGTAAAAGCGGCCTCCCAGCTCTTCCGTTTTAATAACATTGATAAAGGCGTTCGGGTCAAGCTTTTTAATGGAGGACACCAGACCAGCCGCTTCGTTGGCGCCCACCACCGAATACAACATCACGCGGTTGGAATTTTCATAATAACCCCTGCCGGTAAAAGAAGTCGCGGCATGGTTGGTTTCGGTACGTATCAGGGTGTAGACATCATCGGGCCGCGAAGTAACGACAAACAAAGTCATCTGCCGGTAACCTTTGTAAAGGACCGAAAGTCCCATGGTCGCGGCAAACTGAAAAATGATCGAATAGAGGGCGGTGTTAAGATCAAAAAGACAGGCGGCGATGATGAGAATCACGCAGTTTCCGGCAAAGATGCAGTTCCAGGAATCCTTGTGGTATTTTTCGGAAATAAAAATGGCGATAAAATCCGTGCCGCCCGAAGTGGCTCCCGCGTGAAGGCAAAGGCTGATTCCCAGCGCGTTAAGAATGCCGCCAAAAACCGCGGAGAGGAGGGTATCGTGGAGCTGGATCGCTTCGATAAACATGGCGGGCATAAAGTCGGTAAGGAGGCCGGTGAGGATGATGGCAAGGCAGGAATAAACGCTGAACCACTTTCCGATATTGTGAAAGCTGATAAAAGCCGGTACGGCGTTGAGCAAAAAAAGAATGGGGCTGAAAGGAACAAGTACGCCGGCAAAACGTTTGGCACATTCCATGATCAGCAGGCTCAGTCCGGTAAAGCCTCCGGGGATAAGGCTGCCGGCGTGGACAAAGGTATTGATGTTAAAGGCCATGATCGCCGCGCCCGCCGTAATAAGGGCAACGCGGCGGGCGGCGTCAAGACCGGCGTGTTTAACAGCGTTCATGGCCCGTCAGGTACTGGGGTGCGCTTCACCGCCGACTACTTCGATCACATGGGTGGGACATTTGGATTCGCAGGTTCCGCAGTTGGTACACCTGGCGTAATCGATCGCGGGAATGCCGTTGTCAAGGACAATGCACTGCTCGGGACAATTCTTGACGCAAATTCCGCACTTGATGCAGCCAACGCGGCAGGTCTTGCGTATTGCCGCGCGCACCGGATTGCGGTTGGAGCAGAGGGTGATGGTAAGCTGTTTGTCGCGGGGGATGACCCGCAAAATGCCCTGGGGGCATTCCGCTACGCAGACCTTGCAGCCGGTACATTTGGCGCGATCAACATGGGGAAGAAGATCCTCGCCCAGCGTGAGGGCGCCGAATTTGCAGACCTTGACGCAGTCTCCAAAACCGACGCAGCCGTAGGCGCAGAGTTTGCTGCCGCCCGTCAGTTTCGCGCCGCGGCAGCTTGGGAGGCCGGTGTAAATGCCGCGCGGAACGGCGATGTCCTTTCCTCCAAGGCAGCAGCGCACCGACACCATGGGGATCACTTCGACGGCGGCGGCGCCCATGATCGCCGCCAGGGCGTCGGCGACCGCCTTGCCGCCGGCGGTACAGCGGGTAATGTCTTCGCCGCCGGCAACAGCGGCGGCATAGCCGTCGCAGCCGGGAAAGCCACAGCCTCCGCAGTTGGCGCCGGGGAGAACTTCGCGGAGGCGGCCCTTCAGGGGATCTTCCTCCACATAAAAAATTTCCTTAAACAAACCGAGCGCCAGTCCCAACGCCAAAGCAAGCAGGGCGGCAAACGCGGCGGTAATTCCAATGATCATCCCGTCTCTCCTATTTTACCAAACCGCTAAAGCCCATAAAAGCCATGGAAAGGAGGGCCGCGGTAACAAAAAGTATCGGCGTTCCTTTGAGGAAAGCGGGAATGGGACTGGTCCTGATACGGCGGCGTATACCGGCAAGGAGCAGCAGCGACAGGAGAAAACCCAGGGCAACTCCCGCGGCGTAAACCAGCGATTCAATAAAATTGTGTCCCTTAAGCCACACGTCAAGAGTAACGGCAAGGATTGCGCAGTTGGTGGTAATAAGCGCCAGATAAATTCCCATCGCGCCATAAAGAGCGGGCATACACTTTTTAAGAAAGAATTCCACGAGCTGAACGAGGGAGGCAATAACGAGAATAAAAACCAGAAGCTGGAGAAATTCCAGGCCGTTGGGAAGCAGCGCGCCAAAAACGCCGTTCCGCGACAGCACAAAGTTATAGAGGGGCCAGGTTACCGCGGTTGCCAACACCGTTACAAAGGTAACGGCAAGGCCCATGCCGACGGACTTGTCCTCGTCGGTGCTCATTCCGATAAAGGGACAGAGAGCCAAAAAGCGCATAAGGATCACATTGTCAATCAGAAAGGCGGAAATAAAAATTTTAAAAAGCGTCATGCGGCGTCTCCTTTTGCCCCGCACGTTTCACATCCGGCCGCGCAGCTTGCGGGAATCCCCGTGGAAAGCGGACGGAGTTTTTTCTTGATCGCCAGGTTCATCGCGATAAAGAGGGCGAAGATAAAAAAGCCGCCCGGCGGCAGGGTAAAAAACAAAACCGGCTGATAGCTGAAGTCTTCGGGCAATGACAGTCCAAGGCGTCCAAGCGCCGCAAAAAGCCTGTCGAAAATTTCAAAACCCAGAAGCGTGCCGTTCCCCAAAATTTCGCGTATCACCGAAATGCCGGTGAGCACCCATGTGTAGCCAAGGCCCATGCCCAGCGCGTCGGGGATCACGGCGCCGACAGGGTTCCGCGAAGCGAAGGATTCAACCCGCCCCATGATGATGCAGTTTACGACGATAAGGGGAATAAAAACGCCCATCGCTTTCGAAAGATCGGGAAAGTACGCTTTAAGCAGATAATCGATCACCGTGGTAAAACTGGCGATGACGATAATGAAAACGGGAATGCGTATCGAGTTGGGAATAAGGCGGCGGAACAGGCTGATCACAATTTCGGACATGAGCAGCACAAAGGTCATGGACAATCCCATGCCTATGCCGTTGGCGGTTTCGGTGGTTACCGCCAGCGAGGAGCAGAGGCCTATCATCAGCATAAGCAGGGGATTTTCGCGGACAAGGCCGTTGGTAAAGATGCGCCAGTATTTCATTTCGTTCCCCCGTTTGCTTCGATCCAGACAAGAGCCGCTTCTCCCGCCGCTTTGACCGCGCGGGAAACGGCGGCGCTGGTAATCGTCGCGGCGGTGATCGCGACAACGTCTTTTCCCGGTTCAAAGCCATCGCCGAGCTGTTTGTTTTCAAACTGGCCGAAAAAAGTGATCTTCCGCTTTTTGTCGACATAGTAACTGCTCTTGGCGGCGTTGGCGCCGAGACCGGGAGTATCCGTATGTTCCAGAACGCGTATTCTGCTGATGACGCCTTCGGTGTTGACGCCCACGAGCACTTTGATAGGGCCGCCGTAACTTCCGGTAACCGACTGGAGGGCGGCGCCGATAATTTTGCCGTCCCGCCTGATTGCGTAGACCTTCTCAAAGGAAACGTCTTTCGCCCCGCTCATGATGTTTCCGCTGACATCGTCAAAACCGTCGGAGGCGGGAAAAAGTTCGGTGATTGCCGCCCGAAGATCGGCGGCCTCCCGTTCTTCGATGATCTTTTCGGTTCCCGCGTACACAAAGGCAAGGCCGACGCAGGCCGCGGCGGCGTAGACCATCATGACCAGGCCCAGTTTAATGACGTCCCACCGCTTCATTTTGCCCCCGCTTTGACATAACCGTACTTTTTCTGAATAAGCCGGTTGAGAAAGGGAGTGACGGCGTTCATGATTAAAATGCCGTAGGTAACCCCTTCGGGATAGCTGCCCCACCTGCGGATCAGCACGGTGATGATTCCCGCGCCGGCGCCGAAGATCAGGCGGCCTTTGGCGGTAAGGGGCGCGCTCGTATAATCGGTCGCCATAAATACGGCGCCAAAAATCAGCCCGCCCGAAAGTATGCTGAAAAGCGGATCGACACCCAGAATAAAGGAAAGCGCGAAGGCGGAAGCCGTCATGGCAAGCGGCGCCCGCCAGTCGATCACGCGAAAGGCAAGCAGGTACACGGCGCCGGCGAGTATGCAGAGTATGGAAGATTCGCCGATACTGCCGCCGCGGCTCCCGATAAACAGGGTCCTGATGGTATCCCAGTAAGCGGGAGACGCGGACAGATGAGCGGCGGTGAGCGCGCGGCCCACCAGCTCTACCGTTCCTTCCAGCTTGAAGAGCGAGAGGGGCGTTGCCGACGACAGCGCATCGATGAGTGAGGCCGACGACACCGTATCGACAGCGGCAAAGCGCGGCAGCGTCCAGCTTGTCAGCGCCGCGGGAAAACTCATGATAAGGAAGGCGCGGCCCGAAAGCGCGGGATTAAACACATTGGCGCCAAGGCCGCCGAAAAATTCTTTGGCGACAACAACGGCAAATACCGCGCCGAGCGCGATCATCCACAGCGGCGTTGAAGGCGGCGCGACAAGGGCAAGGAGAAGGCCGGTCAGCGCCGCCGAAAGATCGCCGCTGCGGTTCTTCTGTTTCGTAATCGCGCGGAAGAGAGCCTCCGCGGCCGTGGAAGAAATTACGGAAACGACTATGACGGCCAGCGCCGGCAGGCCGTACAATACTACGCCGAACACCGAGGCCGGCAAAAGCGCGATGATCACATGGGCCATGATCGCGCCTGTCCGCGTTACGGTTCCGATATGGGGACTTGATCCCAAATAAACTTCGGGCATCTTACACCTTCTCCCGCGCTTTCGCCTGCTGCTGACTCATCGCCCTGGCGGCGCGGAGCCGCTGTTTGCCGACCCTGAAACGCTGGACCAGTTTGATCCGCGCGGGACAGACATAGGAACAGCTGCCACATTCAACGCAATCCGCGAGGCCCGCCCGCACCGCTTCGTCAAGGTCGCCCGCTTCCAGCGCGTTGTTCATAATCACCGGCGAGAGGCGGCATGAACAATTGCGTATACAGCGGGCGCAGCGTATGCAGACGCCTTCGGCATCGGTCAGGGTTTCCGCGCCGGTCATCAGTATGATGCCGCTGGTATTTTTCTGTATGGGAATTTGCGCGCCGGGCACGGCGTTTCCCATCATGGGGCCGCCGAAGATCACTTTGCGCAGATGGTCGTAATCAATGTTCATGAATTCTTTGGGAAGTTCGGTGATAATCGTACCGATGGGAGCGCGTATGTTTTTCGGCGTTTTGCAGGCGCCGCCCGAAACGGTAAGGTCGCGGTCAATAAGCGGCTTGCCCAGCAAAAAAGCTTCGGCAATAGCCACAAGGGTTCCCACATTTTGCACAATGCAGCCGGCGTCCATGGGAAGGCCCCCCGAAGGCACCTCGCGTTTTGCCAGGGCCTTGATCAGCATTTTTTCGCCGCCCTGCGGATAGCGGGTACGGCAAAGGCCGGCGCTGATGTCGAGCTTTCCGGACGCGGCATAGGCGTTAAGGCGTATCTCGCGTTCGATCATCGGGATCAGGGGCGCCTTGTTGTCTTCCATGCCTATGATGGCCCGTTTGACGCCGGTTATGTACATGATGATTGTAAGGCCGGCGAGCAGAAGATCGGGCTTTTCGTTCATAACCGCTTCGTCGGTGGTCAGGTAGGGTTCACACTCGGCGCCGTCGGCTATGATCAGATTCACCGGTTTTTCGGACGGCGGATTCAGTTTGATGTGGGCGGGAAAGCCCGCGCCGCCCATGCCGGTAATTCCCGCGTCACGGATCCGCGCCAGCGCTTCGTCCCTGCCCAGAACGTAGGGATCGGTTATGGGCGGCATAAAATCAGCGTCCGTTTCCGTTCCGGCGTTTTCTTCCGCCTCAATGATGATACACATTCCGTCGGTATTGTTTGACAGGGCGCGGGGCTCTATCTTTTTAACGGTTCCCGAAATCGACGCGTGAACAGGTACGGTCATGGGGCCAGGCGCCGCCCCCTCGGCGATACGCTGTCCGCGCTTTACGGCGTCCCCCACCGCGACAATGGCTTTATTGGGCGCGCCGAAGTGCTGGTTGACGGGGATCACCACCTGACGGGGCGGCGGAACCGGCTCGACAGGTTTTCCTTCGGTAGCTTCTTTGCGGGTGGAAAGTTTAAGCCCGCGGCTAAAGCTGCTGACCCGCATTAGCGGCGTCTCCGCGAAAGCAGCACGAGGCGGATCAGGTTCATCAGGGCCATCAGCGCCGACGCGACGTAGGTCAGGGCCGCGGCGGTAAGCACCTTCCGCACGCCGTTCAATTCATCGGCCGCGAGGACGTTGGCGCGGCGCAGCGCCGCCAGCGCCCGCGTCGAGGCGTTAATTTCCACCGGCAGGGTGATGAGGTAGAAGGCCACCGCGCCGGCAAAGAGTATGATTCCTATATTGAGGAGCAGGGGAAAGGACATGATGATTCCCGCTACGGCAAGCCAGGGGCCTATGCTCGAACCGATGTTGGCGACCGGCACGAGGGCGCTTCGCAGAACCAGGGGGCCGTAACTACGGGCATGCTGAATGGCGTGGCCTGTTTCGTGGGCGGCTACTCCGACGGCGGCCACCGAAGCGGCGGCGTATACCGGCCGGGAGAGGCGCAGCACGCGGCTCCCCGGATCGTAGTGATCGGTGAGCGAACCGGCAACCTCCTCGATTGCCACATTGCGTACACCGTTCGCTTCCATAAGTATCCGCGCCGCCGCAGCGCCGGTAAGGCCGCGTGAATTGGACATACGCGAATATTTGGCGAAAGTGGACTTAACCCTGAACTGGGCCCACATTGAAAGGAGCAGGGCCGGTACTACCAGAACAAGATAGTATAGATCAAAACCGTACATGATTAGAGTATAACAAGTCTGACGGGGTTATGTAAGCCTTTACATTTGTTATTACTTAACCCATACTACAGGTATGCGTCCGTTCCGGTACAGCTCCTTCAGCGTGGTATATATCCTTATCGCCGTCAATGTGGCGGTTTTTTTAATACAGAACGTGTTTCCCGTCTCTTCATATTATCTGGCCATGATCCCCGCCTATGTTATGGAGGGCTGGGTCTGGCAGTTTGTGACGTATATGTTTGCCCACGGCGGGGTCAGGCATATTTTCTTTAACATGCTGGGGCTCTTTATTTTCGGACCTCATGTTGAACAGGAAATGGGAAGTTTTGAATTTCTTTGCTATTACCTTGTAACCGGTATGATTGCGGGTATTGCCTCGTTTGCCGTGTATGTATTTTTGGGAACACAGGCCCTGCTTTTGGGCGCCTCGGGCGCCCTCTTTGCCGTGGAACTGGCCTTTGCCGCTTATTTTCCCCACGCCATGCTGGCCGTTTTCGGCCTTATACCGGTCCGGGCGCCGATGCTCGTGCTGGGTTATACCGCCCTGGAACTTTTCTTTTCCGTCAGCGGCCTCCAGGCCGGAGTTGCCCACATGACCCACCTCTTCGGATTTGCCGCGGGCTGGCTCTACCTTATGATACGCTTCCGTATCAATCCCTGGCGCGCGTTCAGGGGACGCTAGTGTTCTGTAACATTAAACGACCGGATATAAAGAAACTTTTCAGGCTTTGTTTCTCCTTCGTGCGCCTTCCGCGCCTTTGTGGTTAAATATCTTATTTGTACTTTTAGTGTTTACAAGGTACTACTACCGTGTAAAGTCTAAACGACCGGATATAAAGAAATCGAGGAACCGCAAGGGCGAAGAAGTCGAATAAGGAACCACTAACCACACGAACAGGATATCGTGCTTTGATTTCCGTAGGTATTCCCGAAAAACCAGTTTGATTT
>JAITBL010000170.1 GCA_031283575.1 Treponema sp.
TATTAAACCCGCATAAAATCCATACTTTGCAGAACCAACCATACCCCGCCCGCTCTGCGGCGGGGTTGGTTGATTGATAACGCCGATGGCTTGTAAATAGCTGTAAATAATTGTACTGCCGACAAACTTAAAGCCCAGTTTTTTCATGTCACGGCTTATTTTATCCGACAATGGCGAGGTAACAGGTATTTGTTCCTGGCGATCCCACATATTTACAATCGGTTTGCCGTCCACATAATTCCAGATAAATTCTGATAGAGAGCCAAGTTTTACCGCGGCTTGCGCATTTATAACTGCCGCGTTGATTTTTAACCTATTGCGTATAATGCCGCTATTCTGGAGCAATTCAGCGGTTTTATTTTCATCATAGTTGGCGATTTTTTTGATACTTCAATTATTAAAAGCGGTACGATAGTTCGCACGTTTATTAAGTATGCACGACCCTGACAAACCTGCCTGCGCCCCTTCCAAAATGGGTTTAAGGGTACTTAAAAAGGAACTCTTGTCAGAGAATTTTATATCAATAACCTTCAAATCCATTCCTCCAGCTTACCATGACAGGGCTTTTTTTGAACAGGGTGCCGCAGGATAACCGGTTCTCGACACCGCGTCAAGTTCTATCCAATCGGTTTCGCCGGGAAATTCGCATGTTCCAAAAAACAAAAAGCGGGAAGATTCCTTCCCGCTTTTACGTTGCGATTTTAACTATAAAACGCCGGTTTTAAGCGCTGTTTAAAAACCTAAAACGGCCGTTCCGCCAGATACTTGTACTCCTTGAACACGCGTTCGGCCTGGGCTTTGGCCATGGCCAAAAGGGCGTCGGCGCGATCGGGACTGGCCGCTTTGAGGCTCTTGAAGCGCACTTCCCTGTACATAAAGTCTTCAAGGGCGGTCGTGGCTTCCCTGCTGTCCAGCTGGAAGGGATTTTTTCCCTCGCCCTTGAGGCGCGGGTCATAGCGGTACAGGGGCCACAGTCCGCTGGTGACTACGGCCTTGCCCTGCTCCAGGCCCTGGGCCATGTTGATACCGTGGTTGATGCAGTGGCTGTAGGCGATGATCAGCGAAGGGCCGTCGTAGCTTTCCGCTTCGCGGAAGGCTTTGATCGTCTGGGCGATGTTGGCGCCCATGGAGATCTTCGCCACATAAACATAGCCGTAGCTCATGCCCATGGCGCCAAGATCTTTCTTGGTGATTTCCTTGCCCGCCGCGGCGAATTTGGCGATGGCCCCTACCGGCGTCGCCTTGCTCATCTGGCCGCCGGTGTTGGAGTACACTTCGGTGTCCATGCAGAGAATGTTGACATTCCGGCCCGACGCGATCACATGGTCAAGGCCGCCGTAACCGATGTCGTAACCCCAGCCGTCGCCGCCGAGTATCCATACGGAGCGCTTGATAAAGTGATCCGAAAGTGAGAGCAGCATTTTTGCCGTATCCGAGCCGTTGTCTTTGAGGGCGGCTTTCAGTTCGGCGGCGTTCTTGCGCTGTTCTTCGATGGCCGCGTCATCCGCCTGGGCGTTGGCGAGTAGCTTGTCAATCACCGCGGCGGCGATTCCCTCGCCCCTGGCTTTGACGGCGATTTCCCGCGCGTGCTCGGCAAGTTTGTCGCTGGTAAGCCGCATGCCCAGGCCGAATTCGGCGGCGTCCTCAAAGAGGGAGTTGGACCACGCCGGTCCGCGGCCGTCGGCGCGCTGGGCGTAGGGCGTCGTGGGAAGGTTTCCGCCGTAGATGGAAGAACATCCCGTGGCGTTGGCAATCACCGCCCGGTCGCCAAAGAGCTGGGACAGAATCTTGACATAGGGAGTTTCGCCGCAGCCGCCGCAGGCGCCGGAGAACTCAAAGAGCGGCCGCGTATAGGCGAGGCCCTTGGGGGTTGCCAGGTTAAGTTCCGCGGCGGGAGTTTCGGGAAGGCTCAAAAAGTAATCCCAAACCTTTACCTGTTCGGCGTGATATTCGGGATCATCGGCGTAGCTTTTCCACGAAAGCGCTTTCTTGTTGGGATCTTCCTTCGATTTACCCGGACAGGTGTTGATACAGACGCCACATTCCATACAGTCTTCGCAGGCAATAACCAGCGCGGCTTTTTTTCCTTCGACCGGTTTGGGTTTGATTTCGGCGGTTTTGAATCCCGCGGGAGCTTTAGACAGTTCATCGGCGTTGAGGTTCTTCATCCTGATACAGGCGTGCGAGCAGACGATAGAACACTGGCCGCACTGAATGCACAGGGCCGGATCCCAGCTGGGAACCCGTTCGGCCACGGCGCGCTTTTCATACTGCGTGGTAGCCGTGGGAAAGGTTCCGTCCTCGGGAATTTTCGACACGGGAAGCTTGTCTCCTTCCTGTACCGAAACCGCGCCGAGCACTTCCTGAATCCACGATTCGCGCGCGAAGGCAAAGGGTTTCTTCATGTGGAGGCTTCCGTCGGCCGCCTGATACTTGACCTCTTCCACGGCGGAAAGAGCCATGTCAACGGTCTTGTAGTTTTTCTCGACAATGTCGGCGCCCTTTTTTCCATAGGACTTTTCGATAAATTTTTTCATGTACTTTACCGCTTCGTCCTGGGGAAGTACGCCGGATATCTTGAAGTAAGCGGCCTGCATAACCGTGTTGATACGATTACCCATGCCGGCTTCGCGGGCGATTTCGGCGGCGTTGATCACGTAGAATTTAACCCTGCGGTCAACGATGCGTTTTTGCGCCTCGACGGGAATTTCCTTCCAGACTTCCGCGGCCTTGTAGGGACTGTTAAGAAGGAAGGTGCCGCCTTCTTTGATGTTGGCAAGCATGTCGAAGGTTTCCATATAGCTGAACTTGTGGCAGGCGAGAAAGTCCGCCTTGGTGATCAGATAGGGACGGCGTATCGCGCTTTTGCCAAAGCGGAGGTGGCTTACGGTAAAGCCGCCCGACTTTTTTGAGTCGTAGGAGAAATACGCCTGCGCGGAAAGTTCGGGCTTGGCGTCGCCGATGATCTTGATCGAATTTTTGTTGGCGCCCACCGTACCGTCGGAACCGAGGCCGTAGAACATCGCCTCGTTCATGCCTTCTTCGGACAGGACAAAATGCTCGTCCCAATCAAGGCTCTTTCCCTGAATGTCGTCGGTGATGCCGACGACAAAGCCCGCGATCTTTTTGCCGGAAAGGTTGTCGAAGACGGCCTTGACCATGGCGGGGGTGAACTCTTTGGAGCCGAGGCCGTAACGGCCGCCCAGCACCAGCGGATAACCCTGGAAGGGACACTTGCCCGCCGCCTGCATTTCACCGATGGCGGTACGGACATCTTCGTAGAGCGGCTCGCCCAGGGCGCCGGGATCTTTGGTCCGGTCCAGTACGGCGATGGCTTTGGTCGTCGCGGGCAGGGCGTTCACAAAGGCGGCGGCGTCGAAGGGCCGGTAGAGGCGCACCTTGAGCACGCCTACCTTCTCGCCCTTCCCGATAAAGTACTCGACGGTTTCTTCGCAGGTTTCCGCGCCGCTTCCCATAATGATGATCACTTTTTCGGCGTCCTTCGCGCCAAAGTAGTCGAAGAGCCTGTAGGCGCGGCCGGTAAGTTTCGCGTACTGATCCATGGCCGCCTGCACAAGGGCGGGAACGGCGTCATAATACTTGTTCACGCCTTCCCTTCCCTGAAAGTAGGTGTCGGGATTTTGGGCCGTCCCCCTGACCCGCGGCGTTTCGGGGGTCAGCCCCCTCAGGCGGTGAAGGCGGACGAGTTCGTCATCGATCATCTGCTTCATCACTTCGTAGGCGACCTCTTCGACCTTCTGCAGCTCGTGGCTGGTACGGAAGCCGTCAAAAAAATGGAGGAAGGGGACCCGCGTCTTGAGGGTGGCCGCGTGGGCGATCACCGCCAGGTCCATTACTTCCTGAACGCTGTTGCTGGAAAGCATGGCCCAGCCGGTCTGGCGGCAGGCCATCACATCCTGGTGGTCCCCGAAAATGGAGAGGGACGAAGTTGCCAGGGCGCGGGCGGCGATATGGAATACGGTGGCGGTAAGCTCGCCCGCGATTTTATACATATTTGGAATCATCAGGAGAAGCCCCTGACTCGCCGTAAAGGTGGTGGAAAGAGCGCCTGTGGTAAGGGCCCCATGGACCGCTCCGGCCGCTCCGGCCTCGGACTGCATTTCGACCACCTGGGGAATGGTTCCCCAGAGATTCTTCCGGTTTTGGGCGGAAAATTCGTCGGACAGCTCGCCCATCGGACTCGACGGGGTAATCGGGTAAATGGCGATAACCTCGCTGAGGGCATGGGCCACATAGGCCGCAGCTGTATTACCGTCAATCATGACCATGTTCTTTTCGGACATCATTTTGCCTCGGTTTATAGTAGGATTTATTTGAGTATAGGGTAAAAGCGAGCCTTGTTCAATACTCGGCGGCGATAGTATTTTTCCGTGATTCCCTATATGCTGTCCCTATGGAGCGGTGGTGGGACACAACGGAGCTTGAAGAGAATGTTTGGTACCGGTGGATGCTGAACGGCGCCGCCGTTTACCTTCGCCGTGACGCTTCTCTCCTGACCTGCGCGTATACCGCCGCCCGCTGGCGCGAAAAATCCCGCGCGGCGTTTGAGGATCAGGGCGCGCTCTTTGGCGGGCCGATGGACGCGCCGCCGCCTTCGGACGCCGTTTACACCGTCACAGCCTCCGCGTCCGCGCAGGCGGCGATCACGCCTTTTTTGAGCGGCAAGCCCTTTCTTGCCGGAACGGAACATTTGCGGCTTTTTCCCGGCGCCGAACTTTCGCTGCGCCTGGAATTGCCACCCTCACTGCGCCTCAGCGCTTCGGGCGAAACGCTGTTTTCCTTCAGTCCCTTTATCGTCAATGAAACCTGGTACGGCGAAGACACCATGACGGGTATGCTCTGTTATTCGCTCCGGGCTTCGGCGCCGCAAATCGCCGACGCGGACCCAAACGACGCTTTCCCCCGGAATGCGGGCGCGGGCATAGTGTGTCCGCTTTTGGTGCGGAATAAATCAAAAACGGTTCTTGCGTTTGAAAACCTGCCCCTTTATACCGGGGAATTGTCGATTTATGAACTCGGGCGCGGGACGGACGCGGGGCTGTGCACCGACACCGCCGTAATCGACGCGTGGGGCGGCGGAGAGTTCCGTACAAGCGTCCGGCGTCCGCGTGATGACGATGCGTACCGGCTGCTCTGCGCGGGAACGGAATCGAATATGGGCGACATTCTTATCAAACAGGGAACGCGGATCATAAAACACGCGGCGGGAAGGTAACATGATTGAGCTTGACGCCACGATAAAAAAAATGATTTCCGAATCGGACCCCGCGGAACTGCTGCTTAAACTTGCCGGCATGGTTTTTACCGTGCTTTTTATCATCGTTGTGTTCAATCTGTCGCAATACTTTTTGGGAAAATTCCTCAAAGGAAAAATAACGCCGGAACGGAACCTGATGGTAAAGAAGGTTATACGTTACACGGGTTTCGTGCTGGCGGTTCTCTTCGTGTTCAAGAGCATGGGCATCGACGCGTCTGCGCTTCTGGGCGCGGCGGGAATCGCCGGCATCGTCCTTGGCTTTGCCGCGCAGGCCAGTGTTTCCAGTTTTATCGCCGGCTTCTTTTTGCTTTCCGAAAAACCCTTTTCCGTGGGCGACACAATCAGGGTCGAGGGAATTTCCGGCGTAGTGCTTTCGGTGGATTTGCTCTCCGTCAAACTCCGCACCTACGACAATCTTTTTGTGCGTATTCCCAACGAAACCATCATAAAGAGCAATCTTGTTACCGTTACCCGTTTTCCCATCCGCCGTCTTGACCTTGCCTTTGACATCGCCTACAGGGAAGATCCTGAACGGGTGCGAAAGATACTGCTTGAGATCGCGGCGTCCAATCCGTACTGCCTGGAAAACCCCGCACCTTTCTTTGGCATAGATACTTTTGGAGCTTCGGGAATAGGCGTACTCTTTAATACATGGTTTGAAAAGAACAATTTCTGGAATCTTAAAAATTCTATCCTTATCGAGATCCGGAAAAGTTTTGAAGAGGCGGGTATTGAAATTCCCTACCAAAAGATAGATATTAACATTAGTAACGCAAAAGAGGATACGTATGGCTGACAAGCCAAAAAAACCCGGTTTTACCGGATGGAAGTTTACCGTCATTTATCTTGTCGTTTTTTTGGCGATAATGAGCAGCGTCAATTTTTTTCTCTCCGGCAAAAGCTCCAGTACCATCGATTTTTCCGAATTTAAAAACCGGATCGCTTCGGGCGAAATTAAACGGGTTGAATTAAACGAGAACTCGTTTACCGGCTACATTACGGAAAAGAAACCCCCGCAAAGCCTGCCCTTTCAGTTTCCCCTTGATCCGCGCGCTGTTCCCGCGCCGCAGGATCCGGTCTACCGTACCGTGCCGATTAACGATCCTGATCTGCTCAAGTTGATGGACGAAAAAAAAGTTTCCTACTATGCCGTCTCGCAGCAGAGCGGGGCTATCCTTAACGTGATCCTGAGCTGGGTGCTTCCCATCGCGCTGTTTATCGTGATCTGGCGCTTCCTTATGAAACGTACCGGCCTGGGCGGCAATGTGCTCTCCGTGGGACAGAACAAGGCCGTGATCATCGCCGAAGGCGATATTGTTACGCGCTTTAGCGACGTGGCCGGCGTTGACGAGGCAAAAGAAGAATTGGTGGAAGTGGTGGACTTTCTTAAAAGTCCCGAAAAATACACGGCTATCGGCGGTAAAATTCCCAAGGGCGTGCTCCTTGTCGGTCCGCCGGGAACGGGCAAAACCCTGCTCGCGCGCGCGGTCGCCGGCGAGGCTTCCGTTTCATTTTTTCGTATGTCGGGCGCCGACTTTGTGGAAATGTTTGTCGGCGTGGGCGCCGCCCGCGTGCGGGATCTTTTTAAGCAGGCCCGTGACAAAGCGCCCTGCATTATCTTTATTGACGAGCTCGACGCCATCGGCAAAAGCCGCATCAACAATGTGGCCGGCGGCAACGACGAGCGCGAGCAAACCTTAAACCAGCTGCTCGTCGAAATGGACGGCTTTGACGGCACCAGCGGCCTTATCATCCTTGCCGCCACCAACCGGCCCGACGTGCTTGATCCGGCCCTGCTCCGTCCCGGCCGCTTTGACCGCCAGGTCCTTGTGGACCGGCCGGATCTGGCGGGACGCGAGGCGATTTTGCGGATTCATTCCAAAACGGTCAAACTTTCATCCGCGGTGGATTTGGCCGCGGTGGCCCGTTCCACGTCCGGCTTTGCCGGCGCGGACCTTGCCAATATTGTCAACGAGGCGGCATTGCTCGCCGTACGGGGCGGACGCGTACTCGTGGAACAGAAAGATTTTTTTGAAGCCATCGAAAAAACCGTGGCGGGGCTCCAGAAAAAAAGCCGCGTCATGAGCGACGAAGTGCGCAGGGTTATTGCCGTTCACGAGTCGGGCCACGCTCTCGTGGCGGCCTTTACCTCGTCCTCCGATCCGGTTCAGAAAATTTCAATTATTCCCCGCGGTTTCGGCGCGCTGGGTTATACCCTGCAAATGCCGGTGGAAGATCGCTACATTGTTACCGAAGCCGAACTCCTCGGTAAAATCGACGTGCTTTTGGGCGGTCGGGTTGCCGAGGATCTCGTGTTCGGCCAGATCAGCACCGGCGCGGCCAGTGACCTTACCAAGGTCACCGACATCGCCCGCAAAATGATCACCGATTACGGCATGTCGGAGCGTTTTAAAAATACGGCGCTTACCCAGCGGGGCGGCGGCATGATCGGCGATACCCTGCCCGATCCCTTTCTTCGCCGCGAATACTCCGAGGCGACCCAGCAGTACATCGACGAAGAAGTGGCGCGTATCACCGAAACCCGGTACGCCCACGCCAGGGAACTGCTTGCCGGCAAGCGGCAGCTCCTTGACCGGATCACGGCGCTGCTTCTGGAAAAGGAAACGCTGGATGAAAAAGAATTCAACGAACTGGTTGGGGTCTCCCGCAGGGAATTTCTCTGATGACGCGCCGCGTAAAATTCGCCGCCGTTCTGTTGTTCGCGCTGCTTGCCGCCTGCACCGTGAAAGCGGAAAAGCCGGCGCGGGAATCGGCCGCCGCTGAAAACGGGGCGGTGAGGGCCGCCTTTGAAAAAGCCGGCCTTACTACCCGGCGCGAACTGCGGGAACTTCCCGGCTTTACCGCGTCCCTTGCCGCCGATACGCGGCAGATCAATTTGTCCGATTACCGCGGCAAGGTGGTCTTCGTCAACCTCTGGGCAACCTGGTGCGGCCCCTGCGCCGCTGAAATGCCCTCGATGGAAATTCTCTACCGGCGCTACAAAGAGCGCGGCCTGGAAATACTCGCCGTTAATTTGCGGGAAGACGCGCAGACGGTAACGGCGTTTATGAACCGCTATCATCTGAGCTTTCCCGCCCTGCTTGATCCTGACGGGAAGATTGGGAGCCGTTACGGCGTTCAGGCCATTCCCACGAGCTTCATCCTTGACCGGCGGGGCAGAGTCGTACTGCATTTAGTGGGAAGCATCGACTGGAATAACGCTGAAATTTTTGAAGCCTTCGAGGCGCTGTTGGCGGAGAATCCCTGACGGATTCCGCCCGCTAGTACTTCGTAACAGCTAAAACTTAAAAATTAACCGCAAAGGCGAAGAAGGCGAAAAAGAAAAGAGTGGGGACTGCCACTCTCTTTGTTCGTGGGGTTCGCGGTAAAACAGACAACCAGTTTAATATAACCACAAACCACACGAACAGACACGAACGGATTTGTCGCTCAGGGGAAGAATATTTAACCACAAAGGCGCGGAAGGCGCACGAAGGAGAAACAAAGCCTTTGTGCTCCTTTGTGTACCTTCGTCTATGATAAAAGTCAAGCGATTTTTTGCAAAATCGCCTCCTTTTTTTGTTTCTCTAAAAAGCGGCGGTATTGGACCATCTTCATCTCATGATTAGCCTGATCCCGTCCATAGTGGTACTCCCCCTTTTTCAACATCTGATAGATTTCCGCAAATACCCGCCGCCGCAGCCCTGTCCTCACCAGCCCGGCCTTCTTGTACTCACACAACCGTTCATAC
>JAITBL010000174.1 GCA_031283575.1 Treponema sp.
GCCGTGGCCTATGCCCGCAGGTTTGTTCCCGCCCTGCCAAAAGACGGCAGCGTGATCATCTGCCTTTCCGGCAGGGGCGACAAGGACGTAGCGTCGATCGCCAAATACCGGGGTAAAACCATTAATGAATAACGCGGCCGCCGGGTGTGTTGCGTTACGGGGAGAAGCTTTATGAGCAGGATACATTCCGCTTTCGGCAAAAGTAAAACACGGCCCAACGGCAAAGCCTTCATAGGCTTTGTTACGGGAGGGGATCCTTCCATCGCCAAAAGCGAAGAATTTATACTGGAGATGATCCGTTCCGGGGCGGACCTCGTCGAAATAGGCATCCCTTTTTCCGACCCAATCGCCGAAGGCCCGGTTATCCAGGCGGCGAACATCAGGGCCCTTACCGGCGGCGCCACGCTTGAAAAAATTTTTACGATGGTGGAATCGCTGCGGGCCAGGATCAATGCCGAAAAACTTCCCGACATACCGCTGGTTTTTTTAAGCTACCTTAACCCGGTGTTCCGTTACGGCCGGGGGAATTCCGGAGAAAGCCCGGAAAGAATTCCGGGAGAAAATTTGGGAAAAAGCCCGGCGGAGAACGGCTACGCGGCCTTTTTTTCCCGCTGCGTTTCCGCCGGAGTGGACGGGATCATCATCCCCGATCTTCCGTTTGAGGAACAGGGTGAAGTCCGCGGCAGAATTCCCGACAAAGCCGTGGATATTATATCCCTCGTCGCGCCCACATCCAGGGACAGAATACGGGAAATCGCCCGCGCTTCGACGGGCTTTCTCTACCTGGTCTCGTCGCTGGGGGTAACGGGGATACGGAACAATATCGAAACGGATCTTGCGTCGATGATCGCCGAAGTACGGAAAGAAGTCTCCCCGGAAAAACTTCCCGCCGCCGTGGGCTTCGGCGTCAACACCCCCGCCCAGGCCGCGGAAATCGCCCGCATCGCCGACGGGGTAATTGTGGGAAGCGCCATTGTAAAAATCATCGCCGAATACGGAGAAAAGGCCGGGCCGCACATTGCCGCCTATGTGCGGGAAATGAAAGCCGCGGTAAAATAAAGCTTTTCGCCGCAAGCATCCCCGCGAAGTGAGCGAGCGGGTTGGCCTACCGGACCGCCGCGCTGCCGGCAAACTGGATCGACGACCCCGGCACGGCTCTCTCCGGAGTGGAACAGCTTGAGGCTGGGGCCGTGTCCGCCACGGGCGGAGACAAAAGCACCGTTACCATCAACATCACCGATCCGGTAACCCTTATCCCCTGGTGCCGGGACGAACCCCGGATACTCAGGACAGACCCGCCCCTTGACGTACAGGGCGGGGCGTACGGCCAGCTAACGACCATCACCATCTACTTTGCCGCCCCCCTGGACGAGACCACGGTCGAGTCCTTCGGGGAGGACTATATCAAGATTACGGCGCAGGCTATCGGGCTGGACGGCCAGGTTACCGGGGCGCCCTTTGACGTATGCGGGCTGGGGAAAGACCTTCGCCCACAACAAACTGAACAGAGTCTTCAAAGTCGCTCCATTCCAATTCCAGCGCCTGGTAGATGTCGCTGCTGGTTACAGTGGCGGGATCAAAAACCCGCAGCAGGTGTTTAATAGCTTCGCGTGCGCCTGTCTTTCCAAGGTTTTTGCCGGCAATGTAGTAGATATCGGTTACAGCCGAAGCGGAGATATACCCGGTAATTTGCCTTGTTTCGGCAAGATCAAGAATTCTTTTGGAATCGGTATAAAAAGCGGGCTGTTTAAGCAATATATTCAAAACAACGTTGGTGTCAACGAGAACTTTCATGGTAGGTGTCTGGCCAGCCGTTCATCGCGGATTTGTTCGACGGTAATGTCGCCAAGATGCGCCAATATCCCCGCCAGTGCGTCCGTGTGGGGCGTTTCCGCGTTTTTCAGGAATTCTTCAAGTTCCTTTCTTGACGTAAAGAGCTTTTGCGATTTAGCCGCCACGGGTTTTTCTTCGTTCTTCACAAAGGGAATTACGTTCACTTCAAGGCGTACCTTTCCCGCGGGAATTTCAGGCGGAACCTCAATCACCAGCCGGTGGTCCGCCGGGATTTCTACGGTTTGTTCTATGGTCATGGGATGAAGTATAGCGCATAAAGGGAACGGATTAAAAGTGAGAAATGATGAGTAAAAACGCCATACCGCTTGTAATGCTGTTTTTGACGGCGGTTTCCGCCTTTTCCCTGGACTTCTCCCTCAGGCCAAAGGGCTTTGTGTTTATCCCCGCCGGGCCGGGAAACGAAGCTTCCGACGGCAATGAACGGTTCGACATAGGCGGCGGCGGGGAGCTGGGTTTTGAAGTTGATTTCGCGAGTATCTGGCCCAATCCGCTTGGCCTTGGTTATACCGCCGGTATCGAAGGCAGCCTGCTGTACAACCCTTATAAGCCGCCCGCGTCGGGAAGCGTCCAGCTTTATTCTTTCGGCGGCGTTCTGGGGCTTTACTACTTTCCCCTCTCCCGCCTGTTTACCCGCGTTGACGGCGGTATCGGCGTCTATCAGGGGGTTATCGAAGAAGGCAAGGGACAGCCGGCCCTCTGGTGGAAAATCGGCGGGGAGGCGGGCTTCCGCTTTACCCCCATGTTCACCCTGGCGGCTAACGCGGGCTGGCGGCAGTTTCAAAGCGCCTCCGGCGTGTTTAATTCCGGCGTATACGCGGGCCTTACCCTGCAAATCACCTTCGAGACCGGAAAGAACGCGCGGGGCGAAGCCGCGTCCTTTATCCAGGACGAGGGGGTGTACCCGGCCTTTCTTTCGCTATACCAAAAAAGCCCCGCGGGAACCATCGTCAT
>JAITBL010000178.1 GCA_031283575.1 Treponema sp.
TAGCCGCAGGTCTGCCAGGTTTCTTCGCTACAGGCATTTTTTTTGCTCCTTCACAAAAAGATATTGTAATGTACACCCAGTTAAAAAAAACTGCAATAGATAAATTAAAATTTTTGCAAGTTTCTTCATCTATATGTTGAATTTTCGGCAAAAAAAACATTTTTAACAAATTTTTTTAATGCGAACCCGAATTTCGGCGTATTGGCAAACGATTTAAAAATTATATGCACGGCGCGAATTTTTACCGCTGAATTATTCACAATACCGTGAATAATTCTTTCCGCTGCGATTTTCATTCGCAGCGGGGAAGCTTCGGGGCAAAAACTTCATTCAATTTTCGCTTAATTGGCATGATCGTATCGACTCAATATACTCAAGGCATGGATTACGGCTGTATCGTTATCGGCGGAGGACACGCGGGTATAGAAGCGTCTCTCGCGCTGTCGCGGCTTGGTATATTCACCCTGCTTATTACGCAAAATCCCGATCGCATCGGCGCTCTCTCCTGTAATCCCGCGGTTGGGGGCCTTTCAAAGGGAAATTTGGTCCGCGAAATCGACGCTCTTGGCGGTGAAATGGCGCGGCTTACCGACATCGCGATGATTCAATACCGTGTATTAAACAAATCGCGGGGTCAGGCGGTACAGGCGCCAAGGGCGCAGACCGACAAACAAATCTATCAAAACGCCGCCCGCCGCGCCCTTGAATTACAAAAAGGCCTGGAAATTATGATGGATACGGTGACGGAATTAATTATCGAAAAGCGCGCGGCGCGGGTTTGCGGCGTACGAACCGCGCGCGGACATGAAATCAGCGCTTCCACGGTAATTTTGGCGTCGGGAACTTTTATGGAGGGGAAAATTTTTATCGGTGAATATGACGCGAGAGCGGGACGCCTGGGAGAAGACGCCGCTTTGGGCCTGGGAATTTTTTTACGCAAAGAAGGTTTTCCCGTCGGGCGGCTTAAAACGGGAACTCCCGCCCGCATTGCCGGCGACAGCGTTGATTACGGCAAAATGGAAAAGCAGGACGGCGATAATTTTGAATTTTTTTCGTTCAATGTTGAAGCGGACGCGCGTATTGGGCCGCTGGGAACGGCGTTTGCTTCCGGCGATATGCCTTCCCGCGTCCCGCTTCCCTGCTGGATCACCCATACAACGGCGCGTACCAACGAAATTATCCGCGCGAATATTCACCGTTCTCCCCTCTACGGCGGTAAAATTACCGGCGTAGGCCCGCGTTACTGCCCTTCAATCGAAGACAAGGTAATGCGCTTTCCCGACAGGGACTCGCATCACCTTTTTGTGGAACCCGAAGGTTTTTATACGAATGAAATGTATCTTAACGGCCTTTCGAGTTCGCTGCCTGAAGATGTACAGCTGGCGGTCGTCCGCAGTATACCGGGCCTGGAACATGCCCGCATGGTGCGCCCGGCCTACGCGGTGGAGTACGATTACATCGATCCCCTCGATTTATATCCCAGCCTTGAATCGAAACGCCTTCAGGGTTTTTTTTGCGCGGGCCAAACCAACGGCAGTTCCGGTTATGAGGAAGCGGCGGCGCAGGGAATTATGGCGGGAATTAACGCGGCGCTCTCCTTGCGCGGCGAAGAACCTCTTGTTTTGGCCCGCAACGAAGCCTATATCGGCGTTCTTATCGATGATCTTACGACCCTCGGCGCCAAAGAACCCTACCGTATGTTTACCAGCCGCGCGGAACACCGCCTGATATTGCGCCACGATACCGCGGATACCCGCCTTACCCCGAGGGGCCGCGCTCCGGGCCTTGTGGATGATCAACGCTGGGAGCGCTTTATAAAAAAGAGCAAAGTCCTTGATACAATCGCCCAATTGCTGAAAGGACGCGATCTGAACGAACAGGACTTGAACGGCGAGGCTGTCGAAGAATTCGCCGCGTTTCCCCCCGAATGGGTCGCGCGGGTATCGCTTGACAATAAATATTCGGGCTATATAGAAAAAGAAAAGCGCGTGATCCGCCGTAACGCCAAAATGGACGCCGTTAAACTCGATCCCAAACTTGATTACAGCGCCATTACGGGACTTTCCGCCGAAGCGCGCGAAAAACTTTGTACGGTCCGCCCCCTCACCGTCGGTCAGGCCGCCCGCATTCCCGGCGTGCGCCAGGGCGATACCGCCCTGCTGATGGTATTGGCCTCGCGCAAACCGTAGCGCACGTTACACTCCGTACCCCGGCACTTACGCGCCCATAGAAGCGCGCGAACCGGTGAGCGCGGCATACGCGATGACGCAACACGGCGTGGGACCCGGCAAACGCCGTTATCCGCCGAAAAAAGCTTCAGGTCCCTTGCCGCCCCGGTACTTACGCGCCGGAACCCGGAGTGTTTAAACCCTCGATTAAACGCGTCGGCCTCATGGCCTCCGCTTTTTCTTTGTGTGGCGAAGGTTCAAACACTCCGTACCCCGGCACTGGCGTACCGGAACTCGGAGTGTTTAAACCTTCGACTTGTTTTTCCGTAAGGCCGGTGGCTTCTGTTATCTGTGCCGTTGAAAGACCCATGGCTTTCAAATTTCGGGCAATTTCCTGTTGGCCCTCTTGACGGCCCTTCTGCAGACCTTTTTCCTCACCCTCCCGCAAGCCCTCGCGGCGGGCGTAGTTTACTCCGCTGGTCCAGTCCGATAACGCCATCTCACGCATTTGATACGCCCGAAGCGCTTCCTTGTCGCCGCGGATATAGCTCATCTTCTCTTCCGCTTTCTGTATCGCCCTGTCCATCTGTACTACCTCCTCCACCAGTTCTTTCGGGCTGCCCTGATCAAAGTAGGCCAGCCATCGCTGCAACACGTCGTTCCGTATGTCGTGTTCCCTCAGTTTCCGGTATTTTACCATATCGACAAAATGTATCTCCAGCGCGTCGCTGAGCAGGCAGGTTTTATCTTCGTCTTCCCACAGGTGAAAACTTGTATGGTATTTCTTCGATTGGATGTACTCGAAGTTCACGATGTTAATGGTAATTACGTTTGACAGTTCCCGGTAATCATGGCCCGCCTCAAGGCCCTTTGAATAATCCCGGCTCCAGTAAAAGAGGCTCCGCTTGTCCATGTTCCCCAGGTTGCGAAGCTGTACCTCAATGGCGATCTTGGTGCCGTCGGTAAGCATGGCCCGCAGGTCGAGAATGCTGCTCTTGTCGCCGATAACCTCGGCGGCGAAGACTTTGTTTTCAAGTATCTCCACCGAGACAAGCCTGTCTTTGCCGGTCCGTTTGAGTACGGCGTTCAGGAAACCCAGGAGCTGTTCCTCGTCCCCCTTTTCGCCCATGATTTTGAGAAAAAGGTAGTCGTTGAGGGGGTTGAGGCGTTCGGGGATTTTGTCCGCCGCAGGGGTATTGTCCATATATAGAGTATACAGAAAATTTCCGGCCTTTCATAGTTCGGTTCGCGGCTTTGTTTTTTCTGAAGGCGTACCGCAGCGCGATGTACCAGCCCGTGTTTGCAAGCGGCGGACCGGTACATTCGCCTTCGGCAACGCCGGATCGCTACCTGGCGGGCAGTACCGTAAAGTTAAAGTTAACCGTAACGGTCTCCACCGCCGGGCTGTCCGGCGCGTAGCGTATCGCCAGGCCCCGGTAGCTTTCGGCGCGGCGTACCGTTTCCCCCTCGGCCTTCCACACCGTATTAAATTCCGCCGCGAGGTTTTCAAACTGCCGCCGCGCCGCGACAACCTTTATCGTGTCCTGGCCAAAGGGCGCCTGCAGAACATAGGTAACCGCGCCCGGTTCGGGGATGGTCCGCGTTACAAAGGCCGCAAGCCGGTTGTCGGCGCTTTTACCGGTGGGGTAGATAAGCTGCATGTCGCGGTTCAGGTCGATGTGGTACACCTTTAAAAAACAATCCTCGTCCGCCACGATGCTGATTTTCAGTTCATCCCCGTCAAGGTAGGTCCGGGTATCCGAATCGGGCCAGGCCCGCAGGGTAAACGCCCGAACGGCGGGCGCGGGCGGGTTGAGTATTTCCTCCCG
>JAITBL010000217.1 GCA_031283575.1 Treponema sp.
CAGCCGTTTGTATAAGCGATCTCTTCTACGCAGGACACGTACATTCCCTGCCGCTTCTGGATCGTAGCGATAAAGTTTGACGCTTCCAAAAGTCCGTCATAGGTTCCGGTATCAAGCCATGCCATGCCGCGGCCAAGCACTTCGACAGAAAGAAGGCCCCGTTTCAGGTAGGCGTTATTGACGGCGGTTATTTCGATTTCGCCCCGTTCCGACGGCTTTACCGCTTTGGCAATTTCCACAACATTCCGGTCGTAAAAATAAAGGCCGGGAACGGCGTAATTTGATTTTGGCCGGACGGGTTTTTCTTCTATGGAAAGCGCTTTGCCTTCACCGTTAAACGCGACAACGCCATAGGCGCCGGGGTCTTTTACATAGTACCCGAAAATCGCCCCGCCGCCCTGTTTGCCGATACGCGCAACGGTATTTTTGAGGGTGTCGCTGAATCCCCTGCCGTAAAAAACATTGTCTCCCAAAACCAGGGCGCAGTTATCGTCTCCTATAAAAGAATCTCCGACGATAAAGGCATCGGCAAGCCCTCTCGGTGTTTCCTGGACAGCGTACTCAAAGCGCATGCCAAGCCAGTCTCCGGTCCCAAACAGTTCTTTAAAGAAGGGAATATCACGGGGAGTGGATATGATCAGCACGTCCCGTATCCCGGCAAGCATTAATACCGACAGCGGATAATAGATAAGCGGCTTGTCGTAAAGGGGAAGAAGCTGCTTTGATACCGCTCTGGTAATGGGGTAGAGCCGTGTTCCGGCGCCGCCGGCAAGGATGATGCCTTTCATTTCAGTTTTTGCAAATACGAGGCCAGGCTTTCGTCCCATCGGGGTATGGCGATGCCCAGCGCCGCTTTGATTTTACTTTTGTCAAGTACCGAATAGGCCGGACGCCGCGCGCGGGTCGGATAAGCGTCGGTGGTACATGGCTTGATAAAGCACTCGCCGGCAAGCAGGCCCGTACCGCGGCCGCCCGCGTAAATAGCGCGGGCAAAATCGTACCAGCTTATGGCGCCTTCGTTGGTATAGTGGTATATTCCGCACGGAATGTTTTTGCCCGCGTTACGCTGTTCGATAAGCGCAGCGATTGCTGCGGCTAAATCGCCGGCGTTGGTGGGTGTTCCTTTTTGGTCGTCAACAACGCTGACCGTTTTCCGTTCGTTCATAAGACGCAGCATGGTTGCCACAAAGTTATTGCCGTGTTCACCGTAAAGCCACGCGGTCCGTATAATATAAGAATCTTTGCAGCGCGCAAGGACTTCGGTTTCTCCGTCCCGTTTGGTCAGGCCGTAAACGCCGGCAGGGCCAGTACTGTCGTCCTCGCGGTAGGGCCGGGCAACGCCGTTTCCCTCTTTGATACCCTTACCGTCAAAAACATAGTCGGTGGAAAGCTGGATAAGAACGGCCCCCAGAGCCGTTGCCGTGTCCGCTACATTGGCGGCGCCCAATGTGTTAAGGCGTTTGCAGGCTTCCGCGTCATCTTCGGCTTTATCAACCGCCGTGTAGGCGGCGCAGTTTACGATAAAGGCAACGGGACCAAGCGTTCTGCCAAAAGCAAACAGACTGTCTTTGCCGGTAGTAATAGATACTTCACGGTCGCTGCCCCGCCACTCAAGATTTTTTTGATCAAAGAGACGGGCAAGCTCACTGCCCAGCATACCCTTATGGCCGATGAGCCAGATCATCGGCCGCCGTAATTGACTTCGATCCAGCGCCGGTATTCGCCGCTTTGTATGTTTTTAACCCAATCCTGGTTTGCCAGGTACCAGTCTACGGTCTGCTCAAGGCCGGCCTCAAAGGCTATTTCCTGCTTCCAGCCGAGTTCGCGTTTTATTTTGCCGCAGTCGATGGCATAGCGGCGGTCGTGTCCGGGCCGGTCGCTAACACGGGTGATGGTTTCACGAATCTGCCGTTCGCCGCGGCCGGTTTTTCGCGCGGTTATGGCTATGAGGGTTTCAAGGAGGCGTATATTTTCCCATTCGTTTTCGCCGCCGATATTGTATTTTTCGCCGGCCTTTCCCCTGTTCAGTACGAGCCATACCGCGCGGTTGTGGTCTTCAACATGTATCCAGTCCCGTATGTTTTTACCGTCGCCGTAAACGGGGAGGTCCTTGCCTTCCAGCATGTTCTGTATCATCAGCGGTATAAACTTTTCGGGAAACTGCCGCGGCCCGTAGTTATTGGAACAATTGCTCAGCGTCACCGGCAGGCCGTAGGTGTGGTGATACGACATGGCCAGATGATCGCCCGCCGCTTTGCCGGCAGAGTAGGGCGAACGGGGATTGTAGGGAGTTTCCTCGGTAAAAGCGCCGTCCGTTCCGAGCGAGCCGTAGACCTCGTCGGTACTCACCTGGTGAAAAAGCGCGTCGTCCCGCCCGCCTTTCCAGTGTTTTCTGGCCGCTTCAAGCAGGGTAAAAGTTCCCAGCACGTTGGTTTCAATAAACGCGCGGGGGCCCAGTATGGACCTGTCCACGTGGCTTTCGGCGGCAAAATGGACCACCGTGTCAGGGCGGTAACGTTCAAAAAGCCCGTCTACGAGGGCGGCGTCACCGATACTGCCCTTTTCGAAGAAGTACCTGTCACCTCCGTAAGCCGCTTCTATTTCAGCCAGGTTGGCGGGATTCCCCGCGTAGGTCAGGGCGTCCAGATTTATGACGCGTCCGGTAAAACCCGATTTGCCGTCCAACAGATACCGTATAAAATTTGAACCGATAAAACCGGCGCCGCCGGTTACGAGAATAGTGGCCAGGCCGCGCACCTAATCATCCTCGTATTTGGCCAGGCTGTAACTGCCGGTGATACGCACGCCCAGCATGACGGAAAAGGGTCTGTTTTCGCGGTCTGTGTTCGACCGGTAATAGGTACCGTCGCGCTTTCCCAGGGCCATGGGTACGGCCAGCGTTACGGTGACATCCTTGTAAGGTACAAAGCTTAAGCCCGGAACGACCTGGGCGCTTTTTTCTTTAAGCGAATAGAGTCCCTGGGCAAAAAGGCGAAAATGGTTCCAGTTAAAGCGGTACATAAAATTAAGCGCGAGATTAAAGCCCTGGATAAAGGGCGATGTCTGCGCCCGCTTTATTTCCGATTCTTCCTGGTAATAGAAGCTGTTTTTTTCGCCGTTATAAAACACTTCGCCGTTTACGGTCAGCTTGTCGTTAAAGAATCCCTGGATAAGACCTGCGTTCCAGGAAAAAGTTTTTTCTTTTTCGCTTTCAACGCCGTCGGGTGTCTCAAGATCCATCGCGTACATGCCCTCGGCATAGACTTCGGTATTAACAATAGTCGCTTTTACCGAGGTAAAAAAACGCAGGGGCATTTCATAAAAATAAAGACCGCCCAGGTCGATATCCGCGTACCTGAATGCCAGATTGTATTTACCCCCGCCGGCGATTTCCCTGACGGTAAGGCGGTCGGCGTTCCGCAAAAAACCGGTACGGGTCAGCCCCAGAAACTGGAAGCCGCCGATACCAAAGGGTACATCTACGCGGGCCAGGTACAGTTCCCCGCCCGGAGAACCGTAAGGAACACGGGCAAGCAGGTTGGTAAAGGGAAAGTTGGGAGAAATACCCCAGGAGTGATTGTACTTTCCTACGCGGAAAAAGGCGCGGCTTACCAGATTATAGTCGAAGAAAAATTCGTCAAGTACAAAGCTAAAGTTGGGGAGCCGGTACGAAAAACTTGACTTGACCCGCAGTGAGTCCGAGAACTGAAAATCCAGCCCCAGCATAGCCTGCATTTCAGCCCCTACAAGATTGGTAAATTCCGTTTCGTATTCGTCGCGGTACCAGGGGGCTTCGGACCAGCCGGGCATCCAGCCGCCCAAAAAGCGGAAGGAAGCGTCCATTGCCAGGCCCCTCAGTTTAAGTCCTGACAGCAAAGGAATGTAGGGACGCCCCTTCAGTTCCTCCACATCTTCCGGTTCGTGATCCCCTGAAAAAAGCGCGTCAATATCGGCAATGATTACCGCGCCGTTATCAGGCGTTTCCGCCTCTTCGTCCTGCGCCGGATCGGAGGCCTGGGCAAAGACAAAGGCGCCCAGAACGGCGAGAATAAAAACTGCGAAACGGCGCTTCAACGATTAACTGATTCGAGAAAAGTCTTTGAAAAATAAGAATCGGGTACTTTGTTAAACAACGGTTTGTTGATGGTGATCTGGGTGCGTTCGTTGACAAAAACGCCGTTCACCATGGCGCCCCGCAGGGCGTCGACGATGAGTATCTGTTTGGGAACAAAACGCGCGCCAATACGGTAATAATCGGGAATGGCGCTGATCCGCAGAAGCTGGCCGGAAAGACTGTAATCTTCGCTTTTACGCACCAGCCCGTCCTCGCTGATCCAGATTTTCATTTTGGGGTAGGCCACCGTGTTAGTCAGCGCTTCAAGATGCAGAAGGCGGCAGCGGAAATTACCCAGCGCGACATTTTCACCCTTGGTAATACGGTAATCCTGTGAAAGGGTAGAGCGGGTAAAGTCACTGTTGCTGGCGTTGGTGTTTTGAAAGCGGTCACGGCTTGATGTTGAGTTAAAGCGGCGTGATTCGGGGTCGTAAAACCACAGCGTGGCGCCCTGCTTGAGGTAGCCCTGTCCGCGGCTGATGCCGGGCTGCATAATGACGATAACGTAGGTTTCCTGGCTGTCCTTGCGGAAGACTACCGCCACCGTGGTGGTACGGGACTGTCCGGGTTTTTCCTGCACGATCGTATACTCGGCGGAAAAATCCGTATCCATATAACTGGCCAGACTGTCCGCCTTGCGGAGCAGTTCCTGATCGCTTAAAGCCCAAAGCCGCGCGCCCAAAAAAAGACAGCAAAGCAGCATAAAACGTGACTTCATCACACGGTACCTCCAAGCATTTCGGGCAGCGGATGGCGCGAAGATCGATAGAGGGGAAAATACGCCGCCAAAAAAAGTAACGCAAAAACGGCAAGACCGTTAACCGCCGTGGAAAGCGGCCGGTAGAGCGCCGTCAGTTTTCCGTTTCGCATAAAAATTTCAAAACTGGGAAACCAGTCAAACGAGATGCGCGAAAGGCCCCAGCTCAAAAGGCGGGTAAAAAGGAAGCCCGCAATCAGGGAACAAAGGCCCAGCCAAAAAATTTCAGCCAAAAGAAGGCGCCGTACTTCCGCCTCGTAAAAACCTATGGCCCGCATGGTTCCTATTTCCCGTTTCCGTTCGTGAAGGATCAGGCGGTAGGTTACCGAAGCGCTTACCATGATGATGAGCAGCATCATTGCGTAGAGGAAATAACCCAGCAGATCCATGGCGCCAAGAAGCTGGGAAATTTCGCTCAGGTAGACCGGAATGGTCAGAAGCATAACGCGCAAAAACGGGTCGGATTTGTCGCGCTCGCGTTCAAAATCGTCACGGTTAAATATCAGGGGGAAGACAGGGAGATCTTTTGCCAGTTCTTCGTTCAGGGCGCGTTGTTTTTTTACGAGCTGCGCGCGATCCTTCAAAAAAAATCCCACGGTGGAACAATCGTCCGGCTTGAAGTTAATAAGGCCGTTGAGGGTTCTTCGGTTTATATAGGCCTTGTAATAACCAAAAAAGGAAGAATCGTCAATAACGGCGGTGATCACAAAGCTTCCCGTATTGGTGACGCCGTTGTTCCTTAATTGCAGTACGAGACTGTCCCCCCGCCGCGCGCCCAAAAAATCGGCCACCGGCGCCGAGAGCAGGATGCCGTCACGGGACAGCGAGGACGGCGGAGTCCCTGAATCGACGTAACTGAGCGCCTCAAAATAGGGCCGCTCGGCTTCATAATCGACGCCGAGTAAATATTTTATTGACACCGCGTTGCCGTTAAAAAAAAGAATCGTGTCGTTAAAGAGATTGGTCCGCCGCGCCGTCCTTGCCGGATCGATTTCCGCGCGGTCCGCCGCGGCCATGATACGTTCAACATCGGTTCCGCCCATGCGGTGCGTTTCGTCCGTATCGTCATAGGCGTCCGCGATAAGATCCCCCGCGTAATGCGCCTGGGCGGAAAAATAAATGTTGTCGGCCATGCGGTCCTTGACCGAGGTAATAAAAGTTATGATGCCGTATCCAAAGGCCAGGGCGATAAACAAAAACAGATATCGCCTGCGGTATCTGGTGAGATAAAGCAATGAAAGCCTGAGTAAAGAAAACATGGCGGATGATTGTTACCCCTGCTGTACGGCGGTAACCGGATCGATGCGCACGGCTGTTTCAACCGGAAAAATCGACGCGGCAAAACCCAGAAACACGGCGACGGCCAGGGTGAGGAGGGCGATGGAGGGAATAAATTCCATGGTAAGGCTGCGGCCGCCCAAAAGGCCGGCGATAAGGTCGTTGGGAATGGTAATCCGCATTTTATTGATCACGCGGAAAAGCCATGAACCCGCGGCCACTCCGGCAAAACCGGCAAGGGCGGACAAAAAAATGTTTTCGCTCAAAATCATGACGCGGATGTACGCGTCGCCCGCGCCGATTGCGCGGAGGGTTCCGATTTCGCGGGTGCGCCTGAAAACGGCGATAAGCAGAATGTTGACCACGACCAAAATACCGGCGACGCTGATTAAAAAGACGCCGGCGTTAAACAGGGACTGGAGGAGGAGGAGCATGATTGCCGACTGCCCCGCCGCTTCCCGCCAGTTTACCGCGACGGCGCCGTAGGCTTCGAGTTTTTTGTTGAGATTGGCAATGAGCCGGTTCACCGGATAGCCCTGTTTGGCGCGGATAAGGATAAAGTTCCAGTCCCCGCCTTCCGCCGACGCGCCTCCATCGGAAGACGCGGGGGAAGCCAGAAACGCCTGGAGTTCGTCGATGTTGAAGACGCCGTCTTCATCCACCGTCCCGGGAGCGGAATATTCCGCGGGGCCCGGAGCTTCCCCGCCGGATTCACTCACGCCGCCGAAAATAACGTCGATGTCGTCAATGTTCAGGGGCGAAAGCAATTCTACCGCGTCGTCCGGAACGGCGACGTCGGAAGTGGCGACCTGTATCGAAGAGAGCACCCGCGCCGTCTGGGGGTCCATGATCACAATTCCGTCCATAAAATCGCCGGGATTGCGGTAGTGAAAAATGCCCCGCAGCGGAATTTCCCGTATCTTGAAACCAACGTTGCCGGCCGATACAAAGACCAGGGTATCCCCGATGCGGGGATAAATACCGGTCGCTTCCTCCATCTGCCGCGCCCGCTCGGCGGTGATCAGCGTCCCGTAGCTTCCCGCTTCCAGGGGACCGCCTTCATCAATAATGAGGCCGGGAAAAAGGGTAAAGTAGCTGGAAGGATCGGCGCCGCAGACAAGTACGCCTTCGCGGTAATTCTCCCCGGCGTCAATACCGGCAAGCAGCGAAATTTGGCTGGTAAAACCGGCAACGCCCGTTTCGCCTGCGACAATACGCGCCACGTCGTTGTAAGCGCTCAGGGTCGGAATCGTAAAGCGGTTGTCAATTACCGGCACGTTGGCGCCGAAAAGATTCATCGTCGTACCGGTTTTTTTCTGAATCACGACGTCGGCGGTGAGGCTGTCCACATAGGAGCCTCTGAGCTGCCGGTCGGCCCTGCCGATAACGCTGTTTCCCAAAAAGAACAAAAACGAAATAACGGCGATAAGGATGATGATAATGACGCTGTTCCTCGCGTTACGGGTGATGCTGCGCAGTACATAAACGGCTATCACGCGCCGCGCTCCCGGCGTTCTTCCTTTTCGAGGGCCCCGTCGCGCAAAAAAAGTATATGATCCGCCATTTTCCAGATTCCCGGATCGTGGGTTGAAAAAAGAAAGGTGGTGCCGTCTTCGACGTTTACCTTTTTCATCAGTTCCAGTATGCGGCTTCCGTTGGCCGAATCAAGGTTTGCCGTGGGTTCATCGGCGATTACCAGTTTGGGACGGGTAACGAGGGCCCGCGCGATCGCGACACGCTGCTGCTGTCCGCCGGAAAGTTCCGCCGGCAGGTGCCGCCGCCGGTCGGCGAGGCCCACTTCTTCAAGCAGCTTTTCGACCCGATCTTTCCGTTCCGCCCTTGACAGGGATTTTACGCCTATGGTGAGGGGAAGCTCGATGTTTTCAAATACATTGAGAACGGGCAGCAGGTTGAAAGACTGAAACACGAAGCCTATACATTCGCGGCGAAAACGGGTCAGTTCCCTTCGGGAAAGGCCTCCGGTTTCCCTGCCTTCGATAAAAACCTGTCCGCCGCTCGGCCTGTCGATAAGGCCGATAATATTCATCATGGTGGTTTTGCCGGAACCGGAAGGGCCCGCCACCGACACAAAGTCGCCCCCGATAATTTCAAGGTCGATTCCCTTAAGGGCTTCGACCTGAAGCTGTCCCATGGGGTAAGTTTTGCGGAGTTCTTTAAGTGTTACGATTGCTTCCGGCATAACGCGGCCGCTTTTAATAGAAATGGCCCAGACCTATGTAAATTTCTTTTTCTTCGTCCTTGATGCCGCCCCTGGTACGGATCATTTCCAGCAGGTTGTATCCAAGGCTGATCCGTAAATAGACGCTGCGCCAGCGGTAGGGGAAGGTGATTACTTCAAGGCCGCCGGTAATGATCAGGCCGTCCGCCCAGGAACAGGGCTCGGTCGTGTAGAGCTTGCGTTTGCCGTCTTTGCCGGCCTCCCGCCGGTACTCGCCTTCAAAGAGGCCGAAATCAAAAAAAGCCGCCCAGTGCTGTTCGAACTCGAGAAAACGCAGCGCCCGCCTGTTATACCGCTCGGCGGGCAAAAAACGGTAAAGGAGGAAGGGAAAGTCAAGGTTGAGCGAAACAAGTTTTTCCGCAACAAGATAATTGTTCTTTTCGCCCCGCAGAACATCCCCTGCAAACTTGTAGGGCTCGTCGGGCCAAAACTGCGCCATAAAGCGGGCCGAAACCCCAAAACGGCTGGTAAAGGGGTGATGGATTGCCGCGCTGACCGAAAAGCGGCGCTCCCAGCTTTTGTGATAGGTATTGTATTCGTTGGTATTGTGAAACAATACCGAAGCGCCCTCGCGGAAATTTCCGCGCCAGTCGATGCGCTCAAAACCCAGGCCGTGCCCGGGGGTGACCGAAGGCCCGCTCCGGTATTCGCCGATGTCGCCGCCGGGCCGGTAATTGGCGAGGAGGGAAAGTTCGGGCGCGTAATACAGTTCCCCGTAGCCGGTATCGATACCGAAGGGTATTTTCCAGACGCCGTACAGCTCGCTGGACAGGTACCAGATGTCGTCGAAATAGAGACTGACGGGATCATCCTCGTCTTCCTCGTTGACGATAAAACTCTGGTTAAAGCCGACGGCGACATTGGACCTTCCCGCGGGAAGGTCCACCGAAAGGCCCGTAATATTCCGGTAGGAGAGGGCCTCGCCCGGCGAAAAGACAAGCTCGTTGTCAAAATCAAGGAACCAGTGGAGACCCAAAGCCTGGAAAGGCAGGCCCGTATCAAGCAGAAAAGTGCCGTAATCCTTTCCTTCCTTCTGCTGATATCCCGCGTCCAGCTTGAGCGGGGTCATGGTTCCCAAAAAGTTAAAATCCCTGGCCTTGATTGTCAGGGAAAAACCCGAAGGAAAGGGATCGGAACCGGCGTTGTTGGAGTCGTACTTGGGCTCCGGAAAGATGATCAGGTTCCAGGAATCTTTGGCCTTGACGGTAAGATACACCGGAACAAGGCCGCCGGCTTCCATTTCGCCGAACCGGTACTCAAGGCTTGTCTCTTCCAGGGTCCGTTGATTGTAGAGAGCCTGTTTTTTTCGTTCGATGAAGGCGTTAAAACTTCCGAGGCTGGGAAAGCTTTCATCGAGGCGAAGCCCCGCCGCGTGGGCCAGGGCCCAGTCCCGGGTTCTGCCGTCGATATCGTACTCAATGCCGCGGATAACGTAAGCGGCCGGTTCCGGAACCGCCTCCTCCTGCGGGTTAACCCGCAGGGCGGCGCAGAGCAGGGCAAGCAGGCAAAGCGCCTGCCGCCGCCCGCGTATCAACAAAGTCCTTCTACATACGCGGCGGTTTTTTCATCCCAGGGAACCGCCACAGCCCCCCGATCCGCGGGAACGATAAAACGGAGCCGGCCGGAACGTTTTTTCTTGTCGCCGCGCAAGGCCGAGTGAAAAAGCGCGCTTTCAAATTTTTGAGGCCAGGGATTGCGTGTTTCATAGCCCATGTTTTCAAGAGTCCGGCAAATGGCGGCGGAGCGGCCGGGGGAAGTGATTCCCAGGGCAAGGCCCAGCTCGCAGGAGCGGGCCATACCCCACGCCACCGCCTCGCCGTGGGTAATGCTTCCCAGGCCCGCGGCCGCTTCCAGGGCGTGTCCGAACGTGTGGCCAAGGTTCAACAGTTCCCGGCAGGTCCCCGTTTCACGGGGATCCTTTTCAACCAGGGCGCCTTTAATCCGTATGGCGCGGAGCAGGGCCGCTTCAGGGTTTTGCCGGCCGGTCCGGGCAAGGAAGCTTTCGTTGAGGCGCTCAAGGGCCCCCTCTTCGGTATCGAGGACGGCGGCCTTGATCAGCTCGGCCGCGCCGCTCTTCCATTCCCGCCCGGGAAGTTTTTCCAGGGTATCCAGGGCGATAAAAACGCGGGAAGCGGGATAAAAAGTGCCGGCAAAATTTTTGATTCCGTCCAGATCAAAGCCTGTCTTGCCCCCGACGGCGGCGTCGGCCATGGCCAAAAGGGTGGTGGGGACGAGGATGAGGCCGGCGCCCCGCATATAAACCGAAGCGGCGAAGGCGGTGAGATCGCAGACGACGCCGCCTCCGACGCCCACAAAAAAGCCGTCGCGGCCCAGACCGCGTTTGCGGCCCTCCGTCAGGATACGTTCAACCGCCGGCCAGGTCTTGTTTTCCTCGCCGGCGGCCAGAACCAGCGGATCGCTCTGGAAATTCAGCGCGAATTCCCGCGTGTTGCCGTCGCATACGGTCAAAAAGCGCGGTATTTCCGGCGTTTCCGGCGGGGAAGCCGGATTTTCGGCTCCGGTGAAGTATAACGGAGAAGGCAGAGTCCGCCGGATAATAACGGAGCTTTCAAAGCTCCCAAAACAGAAGCGCAGGGTTTCGGACATGACAAAACCTTCCGGGGCACGGAATTTGCCTGAAAAACCCGGAAGTATATAAAGGAATGGCGGCCATTTGACCACAGGCGGCCGTAACACGCTCTGCGGGACAATAATGACGTTCTGTAGACCTATATTACTACTGTGGACAAACTTTTTCAAGTGTTACGAATACGGTAAGATTACCATAACAGTCAGGTATTTTTTTGAAACTGCTGTACTAAACGGCAAGGCCGAGCAGACCCGCCTCAATCGAGTTGAGTATGCGGGTTTTGAGGAAGGGATCGGGCGTTCCCAGACCGGCGAGGTAATTCTCCCAGAGTTCAACAAAGCGTAAAACATCTTTTTTTTCCAGGGGAAGGCGCTGGCCCTCAAGAAAGGTCTCGGTATTTTTATCCCGCAGCAGCAGGTTCTTTCCCCCAAAGATGACCTGTATCTTGGCGAGCAGGTTTTTTTGGTTCCGTATCAGGATCAGAAGGGTTCCCTCGTCGAATTTATACGGTATCGTATAATCCCACTGTTCCAGGGGAATGCGGATACGGGTAAGAAGTTCGTGATAGGCGAGTACGCCGCCCAGGACGCTAAAGCGGGCCGCGGAAATCCACCGCGTCTGCCTGGCGCCGCGCAGTTCATAGCGGGCGTCAAGCGCCGTCATGGCCGCCAGGGCGTCGCCGCCCGAGATAACGCAGCCGCCTATGGTGGCGAGGTTGCGTACCGCCGGGGCGGCGGTGTGGAGAAGGGACAGGGTAAGGGCGTCGCTTATCATCGCGTTGCGCTGGGTGTTTTTTCCCAGGGCGATAATTTCGCTTAAACGGACCATGGCCCCCAGCTCCAGATAACGTTCGGTACGGGTGATACGGCCCAGCTCCTCGATTCCCTCGAGTGAAAGGATGTTGTTGGGAAGTTCCGTCCGGCCGCTTCCCGTACCGCCGCTGTAGGGGACCGCGTCGGGGTAGCGTTCCCAGAGGGCGAAGAGCTCGTTGAGGCTGAACGGCCGGAGTACCGACGACTGCGGCCAGGCGCTTTTAGGCGATTCGGCCATAGATTCTCCTCTGCCGCAGTTCTCCGGCGGCGACAATGCCCGCGTAAAGGCTTTCCGTGTCCGTACAGCGGCAGCGTATGCCCCGAAAGGCGCGGAGAAAATCATCTTTTTCGGGCCTTATGCTCTGTTCCAGCAAAACTTCCGCGGCGAGGTATTTTCCGGCGTTGCAGTACCCGCACAATTCCACGCCTGAGCGGGCAAAACCGCTTTCCAGATCCTGGTACTCAAGCGTTTGCGAAAAGCCCTCAAACGTGATGACTTCGCCGCCGCGGACCTTGAACGCCGGAATAAGGCAGGCGGGGCACACCGACCCGTTGTAGATTACCGAACAGACGCCGCAGTTTCCCCGCATGCATCCGCATTTTGCCGAAGCCAGTGAAAAGCGGCTCCGCAGCAGATAGATCAGCGGCGCGTTGGCTTCGGTCTGTAATTCAACGTCGTCGCCGTTAAGTATAAAACGTATGGTCATGCGGGGCCTTCCGTTTTCAGGGCTGAAAGCGCGTTCCAGATATCGCGGGGAGTGACCGGATAGCTTGTGAAGGGATAGCCGAGGGCCTGGGAAAGCGCCTGGGCATAAGCCGAAGGAATCACGGTAAAGGGCAAATCCCCGATACCGCGGGGGGACGCGTCGGACCAGAGAAAGTCGATGGCTATGGGCGGCGACGGTTCCCCGGCTTCGGGAAGATAGACGCCCGGCTCCGTTTTGCCGGAACCGTCGTATTCAATCTTCTCCCGCGCCGCTCCCGAAAGCGCCTGCAGCGAGAGCCGGCGCAGGACCCGCCGCGCGTTTTCTTCGGCCAGTATGGTACCGGCGTCAACGGCAAGCCAGATTCCCCGCACGCGGGGCAGATAGGTGACCGGATCGAATTCCGCTTCGACGACGGCGCTTCCCCAGCTGAGGGAAGCAAACGCGTTCTCGTCGCAGGGCGCCTGATCCCAGGCGGGCGCTTTTGCCCCGTGATAAAAACGGCGCACGGTAATGGGCAGGGGATCGCGAAAGTGCTGCCTGCGGATCGCCGTACAGCAGCGCTCGGCAAGGCGGGTGATGATCGCCACATTGCGGGAAAGGCAGGCCGGTCCCGAATCGGGGCCGGCCGTGCTGACGACGCGTATACTGT
Organism: Treponema sp.; assembly: GCA_031283575.1. Taxonomy (GTDB): domain Bacteria; phylum Spirochaetota; class Spirochaetia; order Treponematales; family Breznakiellaceae; genus JAIRYT01. The sequence continues at coordinate 13,147 of JAITBL010000217.1, forward strand.
CTTCACCCACCCCAAGAATTTTCGCCGCGGCGGCCTTGCCGGGAAAGCCGCCGGTACTGCCGGTATTGGTTTTAATCTCGACGCTTCCGTCAATATTGAGGGTTACTTCCACGCCGTAATTACGGCCGTCGGGCGGGTAGAGCAGGGAACTACCCTGATAGGCGAGTGAGATGCCTATACCCCGCACTATTTCCCCGGGCCTTTGTTCCGGCGGCCGCGCCGCGCGTTCGGAGGAATGTCCCTGATGGGGGGAAGTCCGGCCCGCGCTTTCGGCCGGATGGTCCGGCGCTTCGCTCCGTTTTTGGCGGACCAGCTCATAGGCAGCCCACTTGCGCCGGTAATCGCTCATTGAAGCGGCGGTGTCGAGCAATTCGGCCAGCGGGGCGTTGTCCCTGATTTCGGCGCCTATGGCGAGTTTTTTTCCCTTGTGCAGAAAAAAGTTTTTTCGCCACTCGGCGGGATCTTCGCCCAGCGCGCCGGCGATACGGGAACAGTGCCGTTCGGCGGCGAAGAAACCCTGCGCGCAGCCGAAACCGGCGGCGGGGCCCGTTGGGGGAAGGGCGCTCGTTTGCGCGGCGGCCTTTATATCGACGCTGCCGTGGCTGTAGGCCCCCAGGGCGGAAAGGGCGATACGGTCGAGCAGCTCGCCGCCGAAGAGGCCGTACGCGCCCAGGTCGGCCTTGACGCCGACGCGGCTGCCCAGGGGCTGGCCGCGGCTGCCGACGGCGGTATTCAGCGTGATTTCCGCCTTGAGCCGCCTGGGGGAGTAGCGAAAGTCTTCTTCCCGTGAAAGAACGACTTTAACCGGCTTGCCGAGCCGTCCCGCCGCCGCGGCGGCCTGGCAGGCCAGCAGGGAGGGGATAATCAGTTTGCTGTCCAGATGTTCTTCCAGGCGGGCGGGTTTTACGGTGATCTGGCTCTGCTTGAGCGCCAGAACCGCCGCCACGGATTCACGTACGTGGGAGGGCCACTGGGTGGCGGTAATGACGACAAACTCGTTGTTTTTCGCGGGAAACACAATGGCTCCGGGGGGATCGGCGGGCCAGGGATACTGGAAGTGGCAGAGGTAGCTTCCCGCGATGATCTTTTCCGCCTTCTCGAAGGCCGCGTCGACATTGCCGCTGCAATATGTTCTGTTAAGGGATATGACGCGCTGCTCCGTACCGTCGACTTCAACCTGGCAGCGGAGCGCCCAGTCCTGCAGTTTGAACGGGTCCGGCCCCGTCAAAAGGCCCACCGCTTCGCCGGCGTAACGGATTTCGTCACGGGCGAAAACAGGCATGTCGCCCGTGCCGTAACAGGGCGCCGCGTTTACGCCGGGGATGTCGGCGGCGGTAATAAGGGTGACGGTGTTGGGAAATTTGGGCGTGTTTATCGCTTTAAGCGCGCCGGGAGCGGGAGCGCGGATCAGTATGCCGGAAAGGCAGTGCGGGGGAAAGATATCGTCAATAAAAAACCGGTTGAAAGATCCGCTGTAAAATTCGGCTTTGTTCACCATGCGCCTTTGTTCCCCGTCCGTTCGCTTTGCCCGCGTTATGCGTCAAGATTCCCCATACCTGTTTTAACCGCCTCAATGACCCGCCCTGTCTGTTCTTCGCTCATTCCCGGCCAGATAGGCAGCGAGACGAGGCTGTTAAAGCACTCCATCGTCAGGGGCAGCGAAGCGGCTTCCAGATGGTACCGTTCCTTATAATAAGGCATTATGTGCAGGGGAATAAAGTGGACCGAAGCGCCTATGCCCTGCCGGCGGAGGTTTTCGATCAGGGCGTTCCGGCGGCTTCCTCCCCGGGGGCCGGCGGGACCGGGATTACGGAGCCGCAGCGGATACAGGTGCCAGGCGTCGTTTTCTTTTGGCGTGATGAATTCGCCGAGGGGCGAAAAGGCCTCGTTATAAGCGGCCGCTATGGCCCGGCGCATTTCGAGGAGTTGTACGGCGCGGCCCAGCTGAACACGGCCCAGGGCGGCAAGAAGATCGGGAAGGTTGTACTTGAAGCCCGCCGCCGTTACCTGGTAATACCACGACGCGTCCGTATCGGTGTAGCGGTTCCAGATGCTGCGATCAATGCCGTGGCTCCGCATCACGGCGATCCTGTCGGCGAGCTTGTCGCAGGCGGTAACGGCCATGCCGCCTTCGCCGGTCGTAACCGGTTTGGTCGCGTAAAACGAAAAGACGCTGACGTCGCCGCCTGGCGTCTTTCCCCCGTTCACGGGCAGGGTGTGGGCGGCGTCTTCCACGACGGAAAGGCCGTTACGGCGGGCGAGGGCGTTAATTGCCGTCATGTCGCAGGGAACGCCGCCGTAGTGAACGGGGATGACCGCTTTGGGCCGCTTGTCGCCCGCGCGAAAAGCCCCGATAATCGCCGCCTCCAGCGCGGCGGGATCGATGTTGAAGGAATCACGGCCGATATCCACAAAAACAGGATCGGCGCCCAGATAGCGGACTACTTCGGCGGTGGAGGTAAACGTAAGCGACGGCACAAACACCAGATCCCCCGGTCCGGCGCCGAGGGCTTCCAGCGCCAGATGGAGGCCCGAGGTGGCGGAATTGACGGCAAGCGCCCGGGGCGGCGCGGCGCCTTCCGCGGTCAAAAACGCGGCGAATTCCTTCTCGAAAGCCAGGGTCTCCGCTCCGGTGGTAAGCCAGCCGGAGCGGAGTACGCGGAGTACGGCCTCTTCTTCTTCCTTTCCGATAAAGGGACGGTGGAAGGGAATCGGCGCGATATCGACGCCGCTCATGCGGGGCCCATGCCGGGAATCGCGTTCCGCAGGATAGAGCGCAGGAGCGCGGCGTCGCGGTACGCGGCGGGTTTTGCCGGATCAAAGCGGCAGATCGGGGCGATGTCTTCGATAAGCGAGTCGACGTCGAATTCTCCGGGGCCTTTCCGTTCAACCTTGAGGATGCGGTCAAAGGGTGTCGGGACGGGCGCTTCGCCTTCATCCCAGAGGCGCTCGTCAAGACGCTCCCCGGGACGGACGCCGATGGTTTCGATTTTGATGTCCCGCTCGGGCTCAAAGCCGTAGAACCGTATCATCTGTTCGGCCATATCCCGAATTTTTACCGGTTCCCCCATGTCGAGAATGTACATATGTCCGTTTTCGCCCACCCCGCCGGCTTTGAGCACGAGGGAGCAGGCTTCGGGTATGGTCATAAACCAGCGCCTCATATCGGGATGGGTGATGGTGAGCGGCCCGCCCTTGGCGATTTGTTTTTGGAAGAGGAGCATGATCGAGCCGCGCGAACCCAGCACGTTCCCGAATCGCACCGCCATAAAACGGCAGTCAGGGCCGGCCGCGGCAAGGACGAGTTTTTCGCACAGATATTTGGAAGCGCCGTAGACGGAAACGGGGTTGACGGCCTTGTCGGTGGTCACAAGGACAAAGCCCTTGACCCCCTGCTCTTTGGCGGCTTCCACGAGGTTGCGGGTACCGAAGAGATTGTTTTCGATGGCCGCGACGGGATTTTCTTCCATCATGGGCACATGCTTGTACGCGGCGGTATGGAAGATCACGTCGGCTTTAAGGCGCCGCAAAATATAACGCACATACGAACGATCCTTGAGATCGCCGATGACGGGGACAATAGTCGCTTTTTCGCCCACGCCTTCTTCCTGGAGGAGCCTGAGTTCACGGTCGATGAGATAGATTGAATTTTCACCGTGACCGAAAAGGTAGAGTCTGCTGGCGCCGCCCGAAAGCAGCTGGCGGCAGAGTTCGCTGCCTATGGAGCCTCCCGCGCCGGTTACGAGGACACGCTTTTCCCGCAGGTAGGCAAGGCTTTCTTTAAGGTTGACGGCTACCGGCGTTCGGCCCAAAAGATCCTGGGGATCGATCGATCGGGTCTGGATGAGGTGGGCGCTTCCCTCGATGATTTGGGAGATACCCGGCAAAATGCGAATACGCTGAAAGCCGGCGCTTTTGAGGATGCCGTAGAGTTCCGCCAGATATTCCCGCGAGGCGCCGGGAATGGCGATGATTGCCTCGTCGGCGGGGTTCATACGCAAAAGCTGGGCGACATCCCTGATGGGGCCCAGAACGGGTATCCCTTCAATTCTGCGGCCTATTTTTTCCGGATCATCGTCGAGAAAGGCCACCACGCGGCCAAAAACCGCCTTGGTTCTGATTTCTTTCGCCAGCGTCCGTCCGGCAAAACCGGCGCCGATGATGTAGAGCTGTGAAGCGGCTTTTTTTTCCATATCCCCTCCCCAAGGCCCGTTTCCGCCTGGATTCAGTAGTTGGGCTTCGGCACGCGGGCGGGTTGTATCACTTCAAACCCCAAATCAATGGAAAAAGATTCGTCATAGAGGTCAAGTCGTATCTTGGCCCGCCCCTTTCGTTTATCGACCTTTACAATGCTCCCCTCAAGGCCGGCCAGGGGGCCTTCGAGGACCACGATGCGGGAATTTTCGTTAAAGTATACTTTGGAGATTCCCGCCAGGGGGCCGGCCTTTTTGATAAAGTGCAGCGCCGTCTCGAGGTCCCGATCTTCCAGGGGCCGGATGTTCTGGTTTGATTTGAGAAAACGGAAAAAACCGTCGGTACGCCGGAAGGACCACTGGTATTTGAGTATGCTGTCTTCCGGTTCAATTTCCAGAAAAATATAGCCGGGAAAAATTGCCGCCGTCGACTGGATTACCCTGCCCCGCGATCTTACGGCAATTTTTCGTTTGGGAAAATAGATGTTAAGAGTAATTTCCGGATGATTCGCCTGCAACAGCCTGATGTATTTCTCTTCGCCCCGGGTTTTGACCTGGACCGCGTAGTAGTTCATGCGCCTTCATGCTAACATATACGGCCCCTCCCCGCTACCCCGCCCCAAAAGCCGTTAACGCGCCGCTAATGATCGCTTTCAGGACGGCCGACACTCAATAGGGAGGATTGTATGAAAAGACATCTTGCTTTCATCCTGTTTCTCGCCATGGCGCTGGCGCTGCCTTTGGGGGCGGCTACGGTTTCCTTTTTGGTGATTGAAACGGGACTTCCCCTGAATGGCGAGACTGCCGCTTCATCCAAGGTTTGGGAGAACGGACTTCTGGACGCGTTTTTTGACGGCGGCCATATTGTAAGCAACGCGGGCATGCTCCGTATGGAAGACGCGGCCGGCAGTCAAAAAGCCGGCGAGGATTTTCCCGCGACGGCTTCAGGCGATCTGGAAGAAGCGCGTCTGGGAGGCGCCGATTTCTTTGTGGTGGCCTTTCTCGCGTATTCCGGCGACGACAGGGAACAGCCCGGAGAGGTAACCCTGAAACTCTACGATATGCGGGGTGTTCTCCTCTACGAATTTTCATCGGCCGGCAGATCCTTTGCCAATTCCCGTGATGAATTTATTGACGCCAAACGGGTCGCGTCGAAGCTTATTCCCCAACTGGTCAAGAGGTAGGTACAGGCATGAACGAAAACAGGGAAAATACGAAAGCCATTAAAAATATCAGCAATCTGAAACAGGCCGTTACGGCGCCGGTGATGATGGCGCTTGTTCTTTTCGTGAGCGCTTCCATTTGGGAAGGCGCGGCCGCCGTTTCCGCCGATTTTCCTTCCGCGGGACTTTATGTGGCGACCAATTCATTTCCCCGCAATACGGTGGTGGATCTGACCAATCTGGAAACCGGTAAAACCGTCAGGGTAATTGTCAGCGCCGGTCTTGATTCGCCGGGACTTCTCGCGCTTGTATCGAGGGAGGCCGCCGAGAAGGTGGGCCTGCAAAGCAGGTCAATCGGCCGAATCCGCATGACCCAGCCTTCGGATCCAATAGCTTTTTCCCGTTTTACCGAGGATCACCTTGATTCGGGCGATCCCGATTACGATCCCCGCGCCGCGCTGGAAGCTTACGGCGCTCCGGAAACGGCCGCCCTGCCGCCCGATTCTTCCGCCTCCGTTCCCGCGGCGTCCGTTCCCGTGGCGTCCGTTCCCGACACGGCGTCCGTTCCCGCGGCGACTGTTCCCGCCACGGCGTCCGTTCCCGCCGCGTCCGCTCCCGACACGGCGGCCGTTACGGCAAAGCCCGATACGCTTCCTCCGGTTGCGGCCGTAATACCCGGAACTTCCGTTGGGCCGGAGAGGGAAGCGGAAGCGGCCGCCAAGGAACCGGCCGCCGAAAAGGCCGAGGCGAATTATCCCGACGCCGCGTCCGCCTGGATTTCCGACGGGCAGCTTGCCCTTTTGGCCGAACCGGCGGCTTCCACGCTTCCCGAAAAAGCGGCCGTGCCGCCGGTTAAGGAACCGGCGGAAGAAGCGGTTGTTATCAAAGACATTCCCGCCGCTCCGGCCGTTTCCCCGCCGCCGGCCGCTGCCGAAACCCCCGCCGCTCCGGCCCCTCCGGCCGTTTCCCCGCCGCCGGCTGCTGCCGAAACCCCCGCCGCGGAACCTCCCTACACCGGCGAGTGGGATGCCGCCGCGGGCTATAGCCTGGAACCGAGCAGCGACAGACCCCCGGTCGTTGACTGGACCAGTCCCGACCCGAGCCTTGCCTGGGCAGGGACGCCGCCCGTTGATACCGCGCCTTCATCCTACGCGCGGCCCGAAGCAGATCCGTCTCTGCCCCAGGAATTCAGCGTCCCCACGATTGGAACGCTGGAGCGGGACAGGTATTATCTCCAGATCGGCGCCTACAGTAAGGCCGATACGGTTGAAAAAGAGCTGGCCAAAATAGAGCGGAACCTTCCCCTTGCCGTTCAGCGCGTTAACGCGTCGGGAAAACCGGTGTACCGTATCCTTGTCGGTCCGGTCAACCACGGCGAATCCGGCGCTTTACTGCAAAAGTTTAAAACGAAAGGCTATAACGACGCTTTTATCAGGGCCGGTAATTAGCGGAAAACATTCAGCTTGACGGCCGCCGTACTCGAAAGCCGGCGAATACGCCTTTTACAACTGTTCCTCGCTGACCATCGTAACATATACGCCGTAAGGCGGGCGCGCGTTATCCGGTGAACCACGCGAAGGCGCCGTAGCCGACAAACGAGGCGGGTACGTCTTCGGCCCTGTCGGCGCTGGTTCCGTAAGCGAGTAAAACGGCCGGAGCGTCTTTGGCCGTTGCGTTATCCGCGCCCGCCGCCGCGGCGTAGCCCATGGCGGCCAGTACGGCGCCCGCCGAACAGGCCGAGCGCTCTTCGCCGGCCCGCCGCAGAACGGCCTCGCGGTCGCCCGCGACGACGGCGTCGATAAAGCGGCGGTCGTTTACCTCCCTTACCCAGTCCAGCGACGCCCTGCCGCTTCCCCGGGGGGAAAAACCGTAGTTCGGCCCGTAATGGGTAAGATCGGTGGAAGCGAGGGTTTTGATCCGGCGGCCCAGAGCGGCCGAGACGCCGTACAGGGTTTTTCCCATATCGAAGGCGGACGCGCCGGCGGGAACGCGCAGGGCGAGAAGGCGGGAATCGGGAAAAAAGTAATGAACGAGCGGAAGGAGCACTTCCACGGTATTATCGGCAAAACGGTCGGAAACGCCGCCGAACTTTTCGGCGAGCGCGTCCCTCATTTCGCCGTCGATGTTCATCACGCCCAGGGGCGTTTCGACGGCGTCTTCCATGTAAAAAAGCGGCCTGACGCCCGCGGGCAAATGACCCCCCAGAACGGCCACCGTATCGGGGGCCGCCTCTCCGGCCAGCGCCGCCGCCGCGCGGGCGGCCAGCGCGCCCGAATAGTACCAGCCGGCGTGGGGGGCCGCGGCGGCAACGGCCGGGTTCGCGGGCGGCCCGCCGTCTTCCAGGGCTTCGGCAAGAAAACGGACGATTTCCTGCCGGTTACGGGGATACCAGCCCGCGGGAAGGAGGGATTTGCGTAAATTCATGCTTTTTCCCCTCTGTTCACCTTGTTATCCTAGCAAAAAAAAGCAAAATCGTATATACTACGGTCATGAGAAAAATCTCCGCGCTGATCGCCCTGTTCTGCATTCTTGCTTATGTGGCCGCGGTTGTTTTTGGGGCATACCGTGTCTATACAAGTATCGAAGGGCAGCGCCGGACCGCCGTCCGCGAAGTTGATGAAATCAAATCGATCATTTCGGCGAACGGCTCCGCCTTCTTTGAGCCTTCCTTCCGCGACCAAATCCGTGTCAAGCTGGAACAATGCCGCGTCCTTGAGGGAGTTATCATTACCGGTTCCCGGGGCGAGCTTGCCTTTGAACGGGAAAAGGGAAGGAGCGTAGCGTGGGAAGGCCGGACCCCCCGTTTTACCGGCCGCTTCGGTTTTAGCGCCCTTCCCTCGGCGCCGGTCGACGTGCCGGGCCTGCGGAATGTCAACGTCTACGCGCTTGTCAATACGATTAATTATGAATACCTGATCCAGGTACTCAAAGAGACGCTCTTTGTCATCATTCTGGCCCTGGCCCTGGCTTTCTTTACCCTGATCATTCAGGGGCTGACCAGGCCGAAGGCGGCGGAATTTGAAACCCCGTCCGGCGATGAAGCCGCCGCTCCCGAAACGCGGAGCGTCCCCGATGTTCAGCCCGCCGCCGGATTTACCGAAACGGAGAGCGAAGAGGAATTTGCCGGGACGGAGATCGAAGCGGAAGCGGAGATCGAATCCGAAGACGCTTCTTTGCCGGATATTTTTTCAGATGAAAGCGATTTCGCCGAAGACGACTTTAGCTTTAACGATCTTTCCGAAGGGGAAATCGGGCCCAAAAAAGACGATGATTTTGCCCTGGAAGATTTTCTGAACGAGGATGATCTGGAACTGCCCGATACCGCCGGCAATGAGACGCCCGCTTCCGCGCCCAACGGCCTCTATTCGCCGCGCAGCGGCCTTGGCTGGGAGGCCTACACCCGCGAGCGGCTGGCGTCGGAACTGCACCGCTGCGCCGCCTCGGAACAGGATCTGGTCGTGTTCCTTATGGAATGCGGCGCCGGCGTCAACTGCGACGGCGCCCTCTACAAAAAACTCGCCGAAGAGTCGATACAGTTTTTCAACATGAAAGACCTGAGCTTTGAAAAGGGCGAACGGGGCTTTACCGTGATACTGCCCAACGCCGACCTTGACCTGGGGATAAGCCGCGCCGAGGAATTTCACGCGCGGGTGTTGTCATCCTGCCGTGATTCGATTCACGCGCGCGGCGATTTTACCGTGGGATTAAGTTCCCGCTCGGGCAGGCTCATCGACGGCGACCGGCTGCTTTTCGAAGCGTCGAACGCCCTGCAAAAGGCCATGGAAGAACAGGGTCCGCCCATTGTCGCCTTCCGCAGCGATCCCGAAAAATACCGCGAGTTTATCCGCCAGCGGGTCTGACAGGCCGAACTTCGGACCCTTAAATTTTTTCCCCTTTTGCCCTATGATGGCGGAATATGGAAAAGCTTGTCATCAAAGGCGCCCGTGAACACAACCTGAAAAACATAGAC
>JAITBL010000275.1 GCA_031283575.1 Treponema sp.
CTAAGAATTTTGGGGAAGATGTATTCGTACATCTTGATATAGTCCGCCTTTTGTTTGAGGGTACTCACCCAGTTCATCTGGTCCACAAACATTTCCATTTCGTTGTTTCCGCACCACAGCCCCAGGCAGGCGTGATGGCGGATACGTTTGATGTTATCGATTAGTTCGGCCCGTATGTTTTGCTCGAATTCTTCCGACAGGTCGTAGACCGCGCAGGCGAACATAAAATCCTGCCATACAATAAGGCCCAGCTCGTCGCAGGCGTCAAAAAAGAAATCGCCGGGGTAGTAACCGCCGCCCCATACGCGGATCGCGTTGAAGTTGGCCGCTACGCACTGTTCCAGCAATTTACGGGTCCGCTTTCCGGTAACCCGCGAAAGTATGTTATCCTCGGGAATATAATCCGCGCCCATGGCGAATATCTGTACGCCGTTTACCTCGTGGGCGAAACTTTCCCCCCACTTGTCCTTTTTTATGCGCATTGTCATGGTACGCAGGCCTATGCGCCTTTCCCATGTGTCGATTACGGCGTTTCCGCGCAGTAATACTACCTTGACGGTATAGAGGGGGTGGCCCCCGTAGCCGTTGGGCCACCAGAGTTCCGGCTTCTCAATAGCCACCGTTACCGGCGAGTTGCCGTACTGCTTTGATTTTCCGTTTGGGTCCGTGACGATCACCGAATAGGCGGTTTCGGCAGGGCCGGTTTTTTCGACAGCGGTTTTAATGTTAAGTTCCACGGAACCGGCCCTGTGTTTCTGTGTTATGCAGACGCTGCCGATGCGGGCGGTTTTAATTCCGCGCAGTTCTATGTCCCGCCAGATGCCCGCGTCGGGAAGCCGGGGGCCCCAGTCCCAGCCGAACATGCAGTGGGCCTTGCGGAGCAGGGGGAAACCGTCGAGGCAGTCGGAGGAACCGTCGGTCCGGAGCTTTCTGTAGGCTTCCCGGATAAATTTTACCGGCGAGTAAAAAAGGACGCGCAAAGTATTCCCGTTTTTTTTCAATTTGTCCTTGACATCGAATTCCCAGACGCGGTGCATATTATCCGCCTTGCCTACGGACAGGCCGTTCAGGTAAAGCTCCGCCAGGGTGTCAAGGCCTTCGCACCGGAGTACTACCCTGTCCGCCTTTAAAAGCGCCTGGGTGACGGTAAAACCGCACTCGTACTCAAAATTGTTCTCCATGAGCGCCAGCGCCCCGTCTTCATTGTCCCGCCAGAAAGGGTCGGGCATTTTTTTATTGGCAAGCAGATCGCTGTATACCGAGCCCGGTACTTTCGCGTTAAGCCAGCCGGTGTTTTTTTGCCCCGCGGCGGCGGGAAGGCCGCTGCGGACTCCGGCAGGGGCGATAACGCGCATTTTCCAGTTGCTGTGCAGTTTTTGGGTGATCATGTTTTCTCCGATGGGCAAAATAGTTGTTTACCTTGTTTAATTTTAATTTACGGGGGCCGCTTTAGCAAGGGCCGGCCGCCGGCCCGGCTTCAGAACCGCAGTTCCGAAGCTTGGCCTGTTTGACCGGTACGTTTTTGCCGCTAGTGTGCCGGCGCGGCTACCGGCGCGGAACGGATCGGATCGGCTTCATACGAATGGGAAGTATCCCTTTGAGAAACCGAAGACGGTACTTTGTGAACCAGGACACCCATGCTTTGCAGAAAGACTTCTTTTTCCTCCGGGATACGGTCGTCCGTAAAAACCTGGGAGACATTTTCGGCCAGTATCGTTCTTTCTACCCCCTGGTAGGAAAATTTCTCGGACTCTGTTAAAACGATAACCTGCTTCACCTGTTCCGCCATGTCCCGTACCGTCTGCGAGCGGATATGATCCTTGCCGGTAAAGCCGCATTTTTCGCTAAACCCGTCCGTACCGATAAAAAACTTGTCGGACAGAAAAATCTGCGCGGCATGGCGGGTTAAGGCGCCTACCATCACCTGGGCGTTAGGCTGGTATTCGCCGCCCAGGAGAATTATTTTACAGTAGGGGGCGTGCCTGATATGGTTGGCGATGAAAACCGAATTGGTGACAATGGTTGTATGTTTCCGCGTGTTGACCAATTCTTCCGCCAGCATCGCGCAGCAGGAACCCGATTCGATCATTACCGTTTCGCCCTCGTCTATCAGGGCCGCAGCGGCCCGGGCGATTCTTCTTTTTACCTCGTAGTGAATTGCCATACGGCGGCCCACATCGTCCATGGAACCGAACAGGGCGAAGCCGTGTTCCCTGCGGATAAGCCCCATTTCTTCAAGCTGATCCAGATCTTTCCGTACCGTTACCTGGGAAACCTCCAGGATATTCGCCAGCGTGGAAACCTCGATTCGCTGAGTGGCTGCCAGAGACTCCAGAATCTTTCCATGTCTCTCTGTCATTTGTTTGTTCCTCTTTTTTGGTTTTGCTTAGCGCGCTATCCGGGAGGCTTGCTATAACATAGCGTTTGCCTTCCTTGACCTTAACGTAATAATATTTACTAAAATAGTCAAGAAAATACTTCATTCGAAAAGTCAGGATATTTCAAACAATATTAAATAGTTGAATATTTATCGAATTAAAAAAGCAAATTTCGCTGAATTTAAGAGTATCTATACATAATTGCGGTTTTTTTTGAATAAAAATTAAAAAAATACAAATTGAAAAAAATTTGCAACTATTCAGCCGCCTGCGGGACACCCGAAGCCGCGCGCGAACCGGTGAGCGCGTTTGCGGACCTAAGGTCCGGGGCATCTATGCCGCACGGTGAGAGGCCCGGTAAATGCCGCAATGAAGATAATGTCGAAGGGCCGAAAGCGCCGGCAACTTCGTTGCCGCAATCGGCAGAATGAAGGGGCCAACGGCCCGGAGGGGCTTTAGCCCGGAGGGGCTTTAGCCCCCAATGAGCCGATTGGGAGCGAAAGGGCCTTAATGCCGCGACCGGGGGAGCGGCTTCCTTGTCCCCCTTTGTTAATGCATTAGAGAACAAGAAAAGCTCTAAAGGACCCGTAAAAGTATGATGGGTCCTAATTTACACTACGACTGAATAGTTACGAATTTTTTAGCGGCGCTTATCCGCCATGTCAATGTAACCGGTATGGAGGCTCTTCCTCAATCACAACCCGGCCATATAGACGCCGGCGGCCTTTAATAAACCGGCCAGGCTGCGGCAGTTGTATTTTTCCCCGGCCAGCCGGACAATTTTCCCGCAGACAAGGGCGTCGTCCAGGGCATTGTGGGCATTGTAGGAAATGCCAAAGGCCTGCCCCAGCGCGCCGAGGGCATGGGATTCCATTTCGGGCCAAACGCTGCGGGCCAGCGCGAGGGTGCAAAAATACTTGAGGGGCGGCACGGGCAGCCCGTACCACGCGAGCGCGGCGTTCAGCACGCCTATGTCAAAGGCGGCATTATGGGCAGCGAGGGGCATCCCGCCGATAAAAGACAGGGCGCCGGTCTGCCAGACCCCGGCGAAATCGGGCGCGTCCCGTACATCGTCGACAGTCAGGCCGTGGATTTCGGTAAAATCCGGCCGTATATACAATTTGGGCGGCCGGATCAGCGAATAATAACGGCCGGCTTCCTCCCCGTCCCTGAATTTCACCAGGCCGACGGAACAGGCGCTTTCCTTTGAGTATTTTGCTGTCTCAAAGTCAATAGCGACAAAATTCATACATTACCCAGTTTTTCGCTATCCCCCGCAGGCGGCTGAATAGTTACGTTACTTTTTCCAATAGTAACACATTGATCTGTCATAAAGCGATAAACCGTAAAAATATCCGGAAAAAACACGGTTTTTTTGCTCCGCTGCCTTCTCCCGGCGCTTGCCGCATAAGTTACCTCTAGACAAGTTCGCCCGCTTTGTGTTATATTTTTCGCGGCGTTTCATTCTCATGCCCCGTTGAGAGGGGGCGCCGCATTTAGGAGGTCAGTTGGCGGAAAAAGATTTGAGGATCAACGGACAGATTCGGGTAAGGGAAGTCCGCCTTATCCGGGACGATGGGGAGCAGGGGATAATGCCTACTGCGAGCGCCCTGGAATTGGCCAGGGAAGCGGGCATGGATCTCGTGGAAGTCGCCCCCCAGGCAGCCCCGCCGGTGGTCAAGATCATGGACTACGGCAAGTTCAAATTCGAGAACGAAAAAAAAGTCCGGGATTCCAAAAGAAAGCAGAAACTGCTCAAACTCAAGGAAATCAGGATGCAGCCCAAGATCGACGACCACGATCTGGATTTTAAGTCAAAACACGTCAGGGAATTCCTTTCGGAGGGAAACAAGGTCAA